>JBCDDR010000122.1:0-7919 GCA_039180205.1 Pseudomonadota bacterium
CCACAAGTTTATCCACAGGTTTTGGGGATAACAGAATTTTATGTGCGATCTTCAGGAATTAACCATGATCGTTGAAACCATTCTGGATTTTCGGTTCTCAAAATTCAGTCGAGCGCGCGGTCACCTGTCGGAAAATACGGTTCGAAGCGAAATAGATCGATATTCGTCGATCTTCGTCGTCGATGGCGATTTCACAGCAAACACTCGTTAATCTCTGCTGATGATTGATTTCCCGACTTTTTGTCTATTTGCGCCCGACGTTTATCCAATTGCATGCCCCGAGGGGTATCTCATATAATGGATGACATGGTAGATCGCTCATCAGAACGCGCGCCCCAAGCCCCTTCGCGAGCCAGCAAGGCAGACCTTCAGTCGGGTCTTGCAAAGATAAAAGAGGTCGCGGGGACGTTGACCAATACCCCCGGCGTTTATCGGATGATAGATGCCGAGGGTGCCGTTCTCTATGTGGGGAAGGCGCGCAACCTAAAGGCGAGAGTCTCTAGCTATACCAACCCCAATCGGCAAACGAACCGGCTTCTCAGAATGATTTCTCTGACACGTTCGATGGAGATCATTCGCACAACAAGTGAATCCGAGGCCTTGCTGTTGGAGGCGCAGCTCATCAAGCGGTACCGCGCGCCGTTCAACGTGCTGTTGCGTGATGATAAGTCCTTCCCGCACATTCTCATCAGGCGCGATCATGAATGGCCTCAGGTGCGCAAGCATCGTGGCAGCCAGACAAGGGAGGGTGACTATTTTGGTCCCTTCGCATCTGCCGGGGCGGTCAACCGCTGCCTCGATACGATGCAGAAGGTATTCCAATTACGAACCTGCAGCGACAGCGTATTTGCTAACCGAACACGGCCATGCCTACTCTATCAGATCAAACGCTGTTCCGCCCCCTGCGTCGATCGCATCTCGGCGAGTGACTATGCGAAGTCGGTCGATGAGGCGCGCGATTTCCTCGCGGGAAAAAGCAAAGACCTGCAAAAACGCTTGGTGGACAAGATGGAGACCGCCGCCACGAACATGGCCTTTGAAGAGGCAGCCATCTATCGGGATCGCCTGCGGGCACTTGCGCAGATTAGCGCGCATCAGAATGTTCATTCCGACGGGCTCGGCGACTGTGATGTGGTGGCGGCAGCGCGCGATGGCGGCAAGTGCGCGATCCAGGTTTTCTTTTACCGATCCGGTCAGAATTGGGGTGCGCATACCTATTTCCCGCGCCATGACGCGGACCAGGAAACGGCAGTCATTCTCGATGCGTTTTTGGCTCAGTTTTATGAAAACAAACCGTGTCCGCGTACAATTCTGGTAAGCGATGAGCCGCCATCAATCGATATGTTGCGCGAAGCCTTGAGCCTGAAAGCCGATCGCGCTGTGAATATTCTCAAGCCGCAGCGCGGCGACAAACGGAAATTGATTGATCAGGCTATGCGAAATGCCGAGGCTGAACTGAGCCGTCGCCTGGCCGAGCGTGCCAGCCAGCGCGCCCAGCTTGAAGCCGTGGCAGATTGTTTCGAGCTTGAAAGCACGCCGGAGCGTATTGAAATTTATGACAACAGCCACATCATGGGCAGTCATCCTGTGGGCGCCATGGTGGTTGCTGGTCCTGATGGCTTCCAAAAGAACGCCTATCGTAAATTCAACATCAAAGGGCCCGACGTGGCCCCGGGTGATGACTATGCGATGATGCGCGAGGTGTTAACCCGCCGGTTCCAAAGGTTGTTGAAAACCCCAGATGAGAGTGAGACTGCACCGTCCGATACAAGCGAAATTCATCCAGACCTGATCCTGATTGACGGCGGCAAGGGACAGATTTCGGCCGTCAATGATGTGTGCGCCGACCTCGGGATTGGTGACGACATCGCCATATTCGGGGTTGCAAAAGGTCCTGACCGCAATGCCGGGCGCGAGGTATTCTATCGCCGTGATGGGTCTTCATTTACGCTGCCCCCACACCATCCGGTACTCTACTATATTCAGCGCTTGCGGGATGAGGCGCACAGATTTGCCATCGGCAGCCACAGAGCGCGGCGGACAAAGGCAATCAGCTCTTCACCGTTAGATGGGGTGCCCGGCATCGGTCCTAAGCGCAAAAAAGCGCTACTCAACCACTTTGGAACCGCGCGCGCGGTGGCTTCAGCGGGGATACGCGATCTCGAAGCTGTTGATGGGATCAACGCCCAGGTCGCGCGAACAATCTATGGCCATTTCCATGATGATCTGACCGCTTAGTTCAAGGTTCTGCCGCATTTGTGGGCGGTCGGCCTGTTCATTTATGGAAATGATCTGTTACCTTGCCGAGAGATATAACAGGAGGGATTTATGGAATTTTGCAAATTAGGGAGTGCATTCACCATGGCCGGGCGGCGTTTGAGTGCGATAGTAGCCGGCCTGATTGCCGTCTCCACATTTAACGCTCACGCGGATGAGGCCAGTCTGGAAAAGGTATTTGCCGCCCGGTTTCCCGGGGCAGAGGTTTTGAGCGATACAGTCATCGAATATGACGAGCGCGCCTTTTTTTCGGGTTTTCTAAAATCCACCTATGAGGCCGGCGACGTGATCGAGGTGGAGGGCCGTGTCCGCACGGCTTTACACCACATGCCCACGGGGCGATCCACGCTGGAAAGCTTTCGCGCCTATCAGCGCGCGATCAGCCAGATGGGCTACAGCGAGATTTTCAGCTGTAAGAACCGCGACGGCTGCAAAGGCAATATGACATATATGATGGTCACCTCACGCAAGGTGAGGGGCGTGACCCCGTTTAACGACGTACGTTATGCTCTATTTAAGCGGGAGGCCGGCGGCGCCACCGAATACCTGGCCTTGATGGCAACCGGCGCCGATAATGGCAATCCCGAACGTATGCGCCGTTTCGTCATGATCGATGCACTGACGACTGAGGCGGAAGAAACTGAGATCGAGTTTCTGACAGCGTCGGATATGGCGCGGTCGATTGCCAGCGACGGGACGGTCTCGCTTTACGGTATCGAATTTGCCAACGCGTCAGCTGAAATCTTGCCCTCTTCGATGCCCACATTGAAGGAAATGGCGGCCTATCTAAAGTCGGCGCCCGAACAAAAGATCCTCATCGTTGGGCATACCGATAACGTTGGTGACATGGCCTACAATCGGGAGTTATCGGAAAAACGGGCGCAAGCAGTGCGCGCGCACCTGGCATCCGAACATGATATTCCCGAAACCCAGATGGCGAGCTACGGGGTTGGGTTTCTTGCACCCAAGGCGTCTAACACGAGCGAAGAGGGCAGGGCGCGCAACCGCCGCGTTGAAATAGTCGCGCGTTAGGAGTTGACGGAGGACGCTGGAGCGGGTGAAGGGAATCGAACCCTCGTCTTAAGCTTGGAAGGCTTCTGCTCTACCATTGAGCTACACCCGCGCTGCAACAGCGTGCGACGCATTGTTAGTCCGCCCTTTCCGCCCGCGCAACCGAAGATTCGGTTGCGGAGGTCGCGGGGGCGTCGTTCGTTCGTACCCGCGCCGCGCTGTGACGTCGCTATTGTAAGCTCGTCCCCGCCGCCATGGGTTCGGCATCGAATTCAACCGACCACATTTTCTCAAGATTGTAAAAGTCGCGAACCTCGGGTCGGAACAGGTGAACAATAATGTCTCCTGCGTCGATCAGGACCCAATCGGCTTGCGGCAAACCTTCAATACAGGTGCTGCGCATGCCTTCGGTTTTGAGCGTTTTGGCAACATAATCAGCCAACGCGCCTACCTGGCGCTGAGAGCGTCCACTCGCAACGACCATATGGTCGGCTATTGACGATTTCCCGGCAAGTGAGATCGACACGATCTCTTCGGCCTTGTTGGCATCTAACGTTGCCATAACAAGTTCGAGGATTTCATCTGGCGAGGGTTCTTGAGCGGCAGGATCTAAACGTGTTGCCCCGGAAAGCGAGGAACCCGAAACCGGGTCGGCGATGCGGGGGTCTAGCGATGCGATACCGTCTTCAGACGGCGTTGCGGTCGATGTCAAAAACGGGTCCTTTCCCAAATCTATGTTGACGTTGAAAACCTGAAGACACGACTTCTTTCGGTCAACGCCCGAACAATCAAGGCATATCGGCAGAAAGCGTAGGGTTTCAATAGGAAAACCGTCGCCTCAGCTGCCTAGACCATCATCATGATCGAACCCGGGCTCACCGATATCCTTCATTTTGTACCATACTGGAAACTGCTTGCGAAGAGCCGTTCCCGATAATGGGTGGAGGCGCCCACGCAGATAGCTCCACGCGGGGAGAGAACGCCCTTTTGAACGACTGAGCCGCGATGGTAAGCGCCGGGCCTTCGCAAAGTGCCTTGCGGTCGGACTTGCCAGCGCACGATTGCTGTATCCCGGGCGATCAAAAATAGCGATCGGAAGCATGTTCAGGATATCTTCCGCGCCCTCCCAAAGGTGGAACTGCGCCAGGTTATCAGCACCCATCATCCAGACAAACTGCGTGTACCGATGACGTATCATCAAATTTTCGATCGTATCACGGGTGTATTGGGTTCCGAGATGTCGCTCTATATCCGTTACGAAAAACCGTGGGTGAGCGGCAATTTGATGCGCACGCGCAAGGCGGGTTTCATGATCACCCATGTCATCGCTCGCCTTGAGTGGGTTTTGCGGTGACACTAGCCACCAAACGGCATCCAGCTTCAATCGCCGCATCAGGACCAGCGCGACATGCCTGTGTCCCTCGTGGGCCGGGTTAAAAGAACCACCATAAAGCCCGACGCGTCGGCCATCCCATTTCTTCTGGCGGGTCAAAAACCATCCGGGAGAGGGGCGCGGTGTTGGCAAAAAAGCGCTCAATCCTGATCAGGGCCGGATCTGGCCCTGGCCTTTCACGACATATTTGTAGCTGGTCAACTCACGTGCGCCGACGGGGCCGCGCGCATGCATTCGGCCTGTGGCAATGCCGATCTCAGCACCCATGCCAAACTCGCCTCCATCGGCAAATTGGGTGGAGGTATTGACCATGACGATTGCACTATCGACCTCGGCAAGGAAACGGTCCGCCGTGGCGGCGTTCTCAGTCAAAATGCCCTCGGTATGGCCTGATGAATAGGACCGTAAATAGTCGAGCGCACCGTCGATGCCATCGACCACCCGCACCGCAAGTTTTGGGGATAGATATTCGCGTCCCCAGTCGTCTTCATTCGCTCGTGCCGCCGACGGAAATATGCCCCTTACAGCCTCATCAGCGATAAGCTGCGCCCCCTTTTCCGCTAGCGCCTCGAGGATCGGCGTCGCTATCTTCAAAATCTTTCGATCAATCAACAGGCACTCAAGCGCACCGCAGATACCGGGTCTGCGGAGCTTTGCATTGATGATGACATCCTTGGCCATCTCAAGCTCGGCATCACGATCGAGATACAGATGGCATACCCCTTCGAGGTGCGCGAGCACGGGCACACGGGCCTCATTTTGAACACGGGCAACGAGAGACCTGCCGCCGCGCGGGATAATGAGATCAATCAAACCCTGGGCGCGCAATAGGGCCCCGACTACGGCACGGTCGGTTGTTTTGATCAGTTGAACGGCCTGCGCGGGTGCGCCCTCGTGCGTGAGGCCCGCACGAAACGCGGCATGGAGCGCAACCGCACTTTCCAGACTGTCGCTCCCGGCGCGTAGAACCACGCCATTACCGGCGAAGAAGGCAAGTGCGGCGGCATCGGTTGTGACGTTCGGGCGGCTTTCATAGATGATCCCGATCACGCCCAGCGGTACCGGGCGTTTTTCGATCTCGAGGCCGTTAGGACGTATGTGCGTGCCGAGTTTTTGCGAAAGCGGGTCTGGCTGACCGGCAATGGTTTCAATCGCATCGGCAAGCCCATCAATGCGGGCAGGCGATAATGCCAATCGGTCCACCAGAGCGTCGGCGAGGGCGCGCGCACCGGCTGCCTCCACATCGCGTGCGTTGGCCGCAAGGATCTGAGCCTTTTGTTCACGAACTGCGGCTGCCGCACTCTTGAGGGCGCGCGCCCGCGCCTCTCCCGACATTTGACTCAAGATGCGCTGTCCTTCTCGCGCCGAACGGGCCATGCGAGCCACCGTTTGATCGGTGTCGGCATTCACGGTGTCGGGCGCAGCGTCCATGTCCGAGGGCAGGGGTTGTGAGCTCACGATCTGGAATACCTTCTCATTCTAGCGGTGCCTTCAGGATCACCATATCATCGCGGTGTATCACCACCCGGGGTCCGCGGTATCCTAGCTGATCTTGGATTGCCTCCGTGTGGATACCACACAGCTTGCTTGCCTCATCATGGGCATAGGCGACAAGCCCTTTTGCAACAGGCTCGCCGTCACGTGTTACGAGTGTGACCACCGACCCCTTATCAAAGATGCCTTCAACCGCGAGGATGCCCACCGGAAGGAGGCTCGCGCCAGTGCGAACAGCTAAGGCAGCACCTTGATCGATCATGAGGTGGCCGGGCCCGGGTTCCAGGCTCTCCAGCCATGCCCGCCTGGCGGATTTTGGTGTCGTTGTGGCGCGTATCCAACTTCCAGTACCCTCGTTTTGGAGGCGAAGAATGGGATGCCGCCGCGTGCCATTCGCAATGATGATGTGCGCGCCCGCATGTCGCGCGACTTCTGCCGCAGCAAGCTTCGATGCCATGCCGCCGGTTCCCATCGCGCTGGTTTCGTCCGGTATCGATCGTGCGAGCGCCGCAGGATCCGCGATCTCCCGAAGCGGTTCGGGAAAGTCGTCCTCAAGCGGATCGTTTTGCTGTTCGGATGAGAAAACGCCGTCCACGTTGGACAATAAAATGAGCAGGTCCGCTCCAACCAAATGACAAAGTCGCGCGGCAAGCCCGTCATTATCGCCGAACCTCAGTTCTTCGGTTGTCACGGTATCATTCTCATTGAAAATCGGCAGCGCGCCCGCATCCCATAGCGCCCGGGTTGTGGCGCGGGCGTTCAGGTATCGTCGACGGTCCTCAAGGTCGCTGCGGCTCAGCAAAAGCTGGGCCGGTAGGATGTTGTGGCTTGCCAGAGCGGCTTCATAAAGCTCTATGAGCGCAGCCTGGCCAACCGCTGCCGCGGCCTGCGCATCAGCGAGCTTTTGTGGGCGTTCCCCCCAGCCGAGGCGCGTACATCCGAGCGCAACCGCACCCGACGAAACGAGCAGGACGCGTTTTCCGTCCGCCGTCAAACTCGCGAGGTCGTCAGCAAAACTTTTGAGCCAGGGCGATGGGTCTTGAGAGTTTTCGAGACCTGCGTTGCCGATACCTTTCATGAGCGCCGATGAGCCGATCTTGACAATCACCGTCTCGGCAGAGCTGAAGAGCGCCGATCGGTCTAAATCGGCGACCATGGCTCTTGCTCATCATCACGCGAAGACACGGTCGGGGTTTCGGCGCGGCCGCCTGAAGGTTTGGCGATCTCAAACAGTCGATCCAGAATGAGCGGCATGCCGATACCCGTATGGGCCGAAAGCGCGACGACCGGCACATCGATCGCCTCCGAAAGCGTCTGGCGTACGTTGCGTACGTCCTCCTCGGCGAGGGCATCGACCTTTGTGATCGCAACAAGGAACGGCTTGTCGACGAGGTCCGCGCCGTAGGCGTTTATTTCCCGTCTGACGGTGTGAAAATCGCCCACATAATCATCCGAGGTCGCGTCAACCAGGTGAAGAAGCCCGCGGCACCCAGCCGGGTGTCTCAAATGAATGCCATCTCGGTAGCTCAGTTGGTAGAGCGTTGGGCTCCGGCCCGCTGCTCAGGAACATGCAGTGACAGTGCATGTCTTGTCCAGGCTTGGGATCGGTTCCCCTGAGACGCTCCGGCGCTCAATAGTATACCTGACGTACAGGTCAGCTGGCAACTGACTGGTGAGAGGGTGACCTGAGCGCGGCGGCCGTCCCTGTGCTTTACGGGACGTTAAACTTTAGCTTCTAAATCAA
>JBCDDR010000123.1:0-7906 GCA_039180205.1 Pseudomonadota bacterium
GCTGTGGAACGGCAAGTTGTGTTCGTTGTCTTGCTCATCAGGCGCCTCAACCTTCCCAATTTTTTGGATTATCTAAAATCAGTTCAGCGCCGGAACGAATGTCACGTGCAATTGCAGCAGCTGCAGCCTCTGCGTCTCCCGTTTCTAGACAGTGCAATGCCTCGTCATGGAAATTGACAGCCATCACCTGATCCAAGCCATCGCTCAAATAGCTTAGTAATGGGCCGACCTTGAGCCACAGATTTTCGATGACACCAAACAAAGTCTCGTCACCAGAGTATTCGTAGATAGCCAATTTAAAAGGCTTATTAGCCTCCAAATATTTGGCAAGATCTCGTTTTTGAGCGGCAGGGTTGATTTGTCTCGCAAGTTTCTTCAACTTGACCAGTGCCTTTCGATTGATATTCGCGGCTGCTTTCCTTGTGGCTAACGCTTCCAGAACGGCACGCAATTCCATGATTTGCGAAAATGTCTTCCGATCAGGGTTTGGCACATATACGAAGCCGCCGGCCCGTTGATCCAACCCGCCCTCTGCAACCAAGCGCGACAGCGCCGCCCGCACCGGCATCGGGCTGGTATGGAACATGGCAGCCAATTCCCTGACGGTAAGTTTCCTGCCCGGATTGAATTGACCAGCCATAATAGCTTTACGAAGTGATACGTAGAGCCTGTCCTGCAATGGTGCATGGGCCAAGGGTTCAATAAAATTTGTTCCGACGCTGCAATTCATCGTCACCAGCTACCCCCTTCCCTATCCCGCTCGTTGAAGTTTCTTAGCCAAGGCACCGAGAATGAAAGTCAGATGATTGGCGAAATACGTTTTCAAGATGGATTTGCACTGCGAAGATGAGCGGTCTCCGGTTCAGACACATAGCCGTTGGCATCTAACGCGACGCCATAAACAGCTCTGGCACGCTCAGCCGTGATCCAGCCCTCTCGCATATCATGCGACACCGCTTCCACATCACGCTCAAAGGGATGACCATAGCCACCGCCGCCGCAACATACTGAAACAATTTCTTCGCCATCATGAATTTGCACCTGAGCGCAGGCATCAAGGCGTTCGATAACCTCACCATTTTTCCGGCGAAACTGATTTGCCGCGCCCCCGGCCAGGCCGCCGCGCACACCAAGTGGCGCATTGATACAACCGTCGCTTACATAGCCCACCTCAATCGAGGAACCAACCGGGCCAAAAGAAACCTGCAGGCTAGGCGCCCCTCGGAACCGCCCTGCGCCTTCGGTATCGGCGAGCAGGCGCCGCTCAGACACGACAATCGGTTGGTATAATTCGTCCAGTTCCACGGAATCGACAAAACACATCCCACCGTTGCCGACGTGTAGATAGGTCAGCCAGCAATCCCCAAAGGGAGTGCCGGCCCCCACTGTGGACCCAAGAAATAGCTGATTTACAAAAGCCTCACCCGTGCGCGGGTCAACGCCCGAAATCACCGAAGATGAAGGTGGTAAAAAAGCCCCATATTCCGCCTGCCCAACCCCATCAGCAAGTGAGGCAAACGCCGTTTGCACAGCATGGGTCACACGGTCCGCCAGGTTCGTTGTGGAGACCGAGCAACTATAAGGGTGCTTGGCAATCCCGGCAACGCTACCTTCGCGAAGCTCAATATCAACACGCCGGAAGCTGCCGGCGTTGCGCGGCACACCCCCACCAAAGCTATTAAAAAGCGCAACCAGAACGGCCGTTCGTGAACACGCTTCCGAGAGGTTCAGGCCGCATGGAAGCGCGTCGGGGCAATCGCGCAAATCAACTTTTACGCGTCCCTCTTCGGGAAAGGCCTCCACCTTTGCCGTAACGGTGATGCCATCTGGAGGTGTGCCGGGTATCGGGTCATGCGTGCTCTGACCTTGTGCTGCGCCCTTTGGTAAGGTCCGCAACTTTTCGATCATCAGGTTTTCGCTGTATTCAAACCACTGCTCGGTAAAGGCTTCCAGTTTATCCCATCCGACCTCACGTCCCAGAGCCAGTATTTCGCGCTCCCCAATACGGGCAGAACCAATCGTCGCAAGATAATCACCACGCCATTGCTCGGGCACTCGAATGCGCATTTCACACATGCGTATGATATCGTCGATATCCTCATAATTTCTCTGAATTTGAACCGAGGGGAAAATCAAAGCCCCTTCTTCATACACATCACGGGCCGATCCCATATATGTCGTAGGCGCAGCATTCCCGCAGTCGGCCTGATGCGCTTTCGTGAGCACAGTAAACCGGTGTACGCCGTCATCATCGATGACCGGCACTAAAATGGTATGATCGGCAGCGTGTGAGCATCCATGATAGGGCGAATTGTTCAAAAATGCATCGCCGGCCGCCAAATCGGGTTTAAACCCTTTCATCGTGCGGGCCATAATGTCGGGGCCGATCAAAACGTGGATAGGCAAGCTGTCAGCTGTCGCCAATAGATCACAATCCGCTGTAACGATGCAGCATGAGAAATCTTTAGCACGATTGAGCACGCCGGAGCGCCCGGTTCGAAACAAGGTATTGGTCATCTGACGGGCAATGCCCTCAAAGCGATTGATAAAGACTGCCATTTCAGCGCCGTCTAAAGCCATATCATTGCCCCCCTTGCCGTTTTGGATTGACGATCAAATGCCCGGTTGGCGTGCGCCTATAAGTTGCACCGGGATCGACAACGACTGTCGTAAACGCTGATTCAATGAGTGCCGGCCCATCGGCAGTTGTGTTTTCCTGTAACTTGCCAAATGCAAGTACCGGCGTATCGACCCATCCAGTCTCTGAAAAATACGCCTGGCGAGACGCATCGGGTTTGTCGGCACCCCCCACATTTACCAGGCGGCGCTCAGTCAAGTCGCTGACGCGACGGCTGATAGCCACCCGCCAGGCAATCATTTCGATATGGGTCGAGCTATCGCGGTATCCAAAAACAGCCTCGTGCACATCATGAAATGCTGCCTCTAGATAAGCTGCCCCACCTTCACCCATCAGCTTCTCAGGATCGAACGGAACATCGATCTCCCATACCTGATGCGGATAACGTGCCTCAACATACCACTGCAATTCCGGCATGCCCTTTGCGCCCTTCACCGCATTCGCAAAGTGCAAAGCTTCCTTTTTGATTTGCTCAAGCGTTTGGGTTAACGCACTCACATTCATAGCCCGGGTGTCACCGACATGAAGTTTGCGTATATTTCGCCCCACATCCGAGACAATAGCACCGTAAGCCGATAAGGCTGCACCGGTTTCAGGAATGATGAGCGTTCCCGATTTCAAACGGGTAGCGATTTTCGTCGCGTTCATGCCAGCAGCTCCGCCACCGCCCACAATCGCTGACGTCGATGGATCAATCCCTTGGTTAACCGTAATTTCCGCAATGGCCTGCACCATATTTTCAGTCCAGACATCGAGCATCGCGGCGGCTGCACGTTCGACGGAAACTCCAAGTGGCTCTGCAACATCACGCTCGATGGCGGTATAAGACGCCTCCTTATCGAGCGCCATAAGGCCGCCAAGAAAGAAGTCCGGATCGATATGGCCTAGGACCAAAGATGCATCGGTGACCGTTGGTTTTTCGCCACCTTGGCCATAACAGACAGGGCCAGGAACCGAGCCGGCACTTTGAGGACCAACATGAAGCATGCCGCCGCTATCGACCCAGGCGATACTGCCGCCGCCGGATCCGATACTTTTCACATCGACAGACGGGAAACCCGTCATATCACTTGCAAACGGACGTCCTAACCAAGTCTCCTGTGTCATCGGCACACGACCACCGCGTACCAGACTGACATCAAATGTCGTACCGCCGGTGTCGAAGATAACGACATCTTTCTCATCGGTCTCATCATTTGCGACACGGGCGCCACCAATCGGTGCCATCGAGGGGCCGGAGTTGATGGCCAATATGGGCGACGCAGCCACCTCCTGGGCATCGACCATATTACCTTCGGACGTGAGCACATAAAGCTGGCCGTCAAAGCCAGCCGCTTTCATTGCGGTATCGATACCTGAGATATAGCTTGTCATGAGCGGCTTCAGCGAGGCGTCAATCGAGGTTGCGACACACCTGCGATATTCGCGCAGACTGGAAACCAATTCATGCGACAGCGTCACCGGCACGCCCGGTGCCTCTTCGGCAAGAATTTCACGCACTCGTTTTTCATGGGTGCCGTTAACAACAGACCATATGAGGCAGACGGCAACCGCTTCGACACCCCGTTTAACGAGAGTACGCGCCGTTTCACGTACTGCATTCTCATCTAGCTTATGGCGGACCGACCCATCTGCAAGCACGCGCTCGGGCACTTCAAATGTCAGCGCACGCGGGATCATAGGCTCGGGAAAACGGACGGAAAAATCAAATGGCTCCGTTCGCCCACCTTCGCGGATGACCAGTATATCCGGGTGACCGCTAGTCGTTAACAGTGCCGTCTTGGCAACGCGGCCGGTTACAATGGCGTTGATAGCATGCGTTGTGCCGTGAATCAGCGTATCGCATTGATGAAGAAACGCTTCCCGGTCCATGCTGAAGGCTTCCGCTGCACGCGAACAGGCCGCGAGAACACCTTGTACCGGATCACTTGGCACCGTAGGGGCTTTGAACATCGATAGTTGACCGTCGCTATCCTCGACGACCAAGTCGGTAAACGTACCGCCCGTATCACACGCAAGTCGCATAATAAGTCCTCTAATATGCAGCCCAACCGCGATCGACAAACGTCGTTGTACCCGTCATTGAGTCGGAATCTTCGGAGGCAAGGAATACGGCTGCGCCGGTTAACTCATCCGGCTTCATCCATGGATCACCACCGCCAAACCGCTCGGCTGCACGCCGCATGAACTCTTCATTCGTAGCGCGGTATTCTTCGTTTAAAGGGGTTTCAATCCAACCGGGGGCAATAGAATTGACCTCAATATTTCGATCACGCAGTTCCAGACCAAGTGTTTTGGTCAACAAATTAATACCGCCTTTGGTAGCGCAGTAAATCGAAGAGCCAGGAAAGCCTGTATTGCCAAAAATCGACCCGATATTGATAACTTTACCATGGCCCTTTTTCTCAAAATGCGGGAGCAGGCTCTGCATCAACAAAAATGGGCCGCGCAGATTAACCGACAGCATTTGATCTATTGCATCGGCTGTCGTTTCACCGAGTGGGGTCAACAGATAAGCCCCCGCATTATTCACGAGGATATCTGGCGCGCCAAAGTGATCGATTACCTTTGCGCACGAGGTTTCGATATCTTGCGGCGACGCAATATCGCAGGAAAAGGCCGCAGCCTCGCCACCTTCATCAACGATCGCCTTGACCACGCGCGCGGCTTTTGATGCCGTTCGATTGAATATGGCAACCTTCGCACCTTCCGCTGCATATCGCTTACTTATCGCCTCTCCAATGCCTTGAGAGCCGCCGGTTACAATTGCAACTTTTCCTTTTAAACGCATTTTCTTCCCCCCAAAATCAGCTATGTAATGGTCGCCAAACACCCTCATTTTCAAGGATCTGAGCCAAGCGATCCAAAGCACGCCGAAAACGCGACACGATCTGCGCCACATCGTCTTCGCTCACGATAAAGGGGGGCGACAAAGCGCAGATGTCGTTGATCAGCGCACGAACGAGGATGCCCTCACCCTTTGCCACTTCGCGCATTCGCGCCCCAATACCCAATGCCGGATCGAAAGATGACTTCCTGTTCTTATCGGCAACCAGCTCAACGCCGACCATGAGCCCCTCACCGCGCACATCACCCACAAGCGGATGATCCGAACAAGCGGCCTGCATTTGCGCCAGCAATGCGGTGCCCGATTTACCGGCTCGCTCAACCAGACCTTCGCGCTTTATGATATCGAGATTGGCAATTCCGGCGGCGGCGGCAACGGGATGCGCCGTTGTTGTAAAGCCATGCCCGAAAATACCAAGATCATCTCTATTTTGGCTCAGCGCGGCACTTATCGCTTCACCAATAATGACCGCAGACATCGGTACGTAATTGCTGGTGAGCCCCTTTGCGGACACAATAATATCCGGCTTAACGTCAAAATGCTGCGCACCAAACCATGCCCCGAGACGCCCGAAGCCGGAGATAACTTCGTCCAGAACAAACAGGATATCGTAACGATCAAGGACTTTTTTGATGGCCTGGAAGTAGCCTTTCGGCGGCGGGAGAACACCACCTGTTCCCATCACGGGTTCAGCAAAAAATGCCGCCACCGTATCAGGATCATTTTCTTGAATAACGCTCTCCAACTCATCCGCATAGCTTTGCGCATCACGCTCAGGGCTGCGATAGAGATCAGGCGCGCTGACATGCAAAAACCCATCCAGTGGCAAATTGAAAAACTGATGCACACCTTGCAGACCCGTTAAACTGCCTGAGGCGACGGTGACACCATGATACCCACGTGTACGCGATATCATTTTCCGTTTTTGCGGCTGTTTGCGCAGATTGTTGTAAAGCCAGATCAACTTGATCGCACTATCGTTCGCATCCGATCCCGAATTACCAAAAAATACCCGCTTCATTGATGCGGGCGCGACACCCAGGATTTGTTCTGCAAACAATAGGGCCGGCTCATTTGCCGTACCATTGAAGCTGTGAAAAAACGGAAGACGTTCGGCCTGATCAGCCATAGCTCGCGTGATCTGCTTTCGACCGTAACCAACATTTACGCACCAAAGGGCAGAGGCGGTGTCGATATATTCCTTGTCCTGTGCGTCCCAAACACGCACACCATCGGCCCTATCAACGACGTGGGGCTCAGCTGTTTCTATCTGCTTGACCGCAGAAAATGGATTGAGCAACGCGGGGACGTTCATATAAAATCACCTTGGATACTGTGATCAAAGATCACTTATTTTAGTTTTATGTCAAGGTAATTTCTAAATTACGTCAAAGGTGCCGATATCAACAAATCTGATAATTCGAGAGTTAACATTTCCAGAGAGTGCGCAGTTGCGTTGCGGTCCCGATCTCCATACCCAGACCAGTTACAGCCTGTGCTGCGGCCGCTATGAGCGCGGCATTGTTGGGAGCGACACGACCATCTGGTAACCATAGATTGTTTTCAAAACCAACACGCATATCGGCACCAAAAAGTGCAGCGGCTGTTACCGCACCCAGTTCTTCCCGGCCGAATGCGCAGACCATCAAGGAATTCACCTCGTCAAATCCAAATGCGGTAAATTCACATAGCTGGTGTAGTCCGCGAGGCGTATCGCTATAGCGTCCGAGAACGTAAAGCAGATTGGTATCTTTCAGATCCAAATCATGTGCATAAGCGAATTTTCGAAAGCGCAGCAGATCATCTGTATCGTAGATGATGATCTGAGCCGCAGCGCCCTGAAGACGCATCCAATTCAGCAAGGTTGCAAACGTCTCTTCACTTTCACCACCATCGCTTTCATCTACAAATTCGCGAAATGCCAATGAAGCAGCATCCGGACGTACATCGCGCACAATCTGATGCTGCATTTCAACGGGATAAATACCCAAGGCTTCGGTCGTAATCTGGATGAGAATCTCATCTCCGCAGGCGTTTTTTACAGCACTGATCGCAAGCTCATAGGCTTCCTGATCAAGAAGGTGCCGCCCGGCCTTATCCCGGACATGCAAGTGGATCATGGCTGCACCGCGCTCAAGACAACTACGTGCGACTTGTGCCAACTCATCGGGTTTCAAAGGGATCGCCTGGTGATCGGCGTACACACGCCGACCACCATTTGGTGCAACCGCAATAAAGCGTTGCGAGGGGGCACGCAAGCGAGCAACAGTCTGAAATATAGGCGGTGAAAGCGGGCTGGAGTCAGGCGAGGACATAAGACGTCTTCACCGTGGTAAAAAACTCCGCTGCAAAACGCCCCTGCCCGCGCGCAAGCAATTCGCCGATAAGCGGCTTGCGTTCCAGTAAAGGTATACCCTCAC
>JBCDDR010000124.1:0-7865 GCA_039180205.1 Pseudomonadota bacterium
CCCGCCATTTGTGCACCGCGGTCGGCGTCGCCCCCCGCAGGATCGCGATCAGAGCATCCGATCAGCATCGCCGTGATCAGACCTGTCAAAATCGTTGCGCGGATCACTCGCATTCATATGTCCCTTTTTTCATATGTCCCTTTTTTCCAATGAGAACCGTTCACGACCAATTGACGCCATCCTAAGTGACGGCGTCAACCCATCAAAAACGATCTTTTCCTCAAGGTTACACCCCACTGAGCAGCCAAACAGCGCGAGTGCCAACAAAAAAAATTAAGGATTTTCTGATGAATTTCGTCAAAGATAAAATTATATGTCGCTGAGGGCATATAACTGAACTGAAAAGAATAAGAACTTCCAGTGTGATAGTAGATTTGATCAAGGAGTAATTTTGATGACAAATCATATTAACGCCAACCCACCTATCGAAGAGGTCAGCGAAACGGCACTTCGGCTGAAAGGCTATCGAACCGCAACCGCCGAAATTCTGTATCATTTGCCCGACTATCCTGACCTCTTGCAGAGCTTTACCTGGCAAACTTTGGATCTCGCGCCAAAATTCCCACGGTTGCGCAGCTTCCTCGATTTCTGGGTTGAGAATATCGAGGGGTCGTTATTTTCCGTTACAGTGGCGAGCAAGGCATTGATTGCGCCACAGGAACTACGGTTTGCGAAAGGTGATTTCCGCCTCCATTGAGCGAACGTCGGCGTCCCCCCTCAAAGAGCTACCACTTCCGTCGGACTTGACGTACCACCTGGCCTCCCCCACAACGGCGGGGTTGGGGGAGATTTAAGTGATTGACGGCGAAGACTTTGACGACTGGACGCTTTTCGCAAGCCCAGACCCGCTCAGGCGTGGCGGTGCCGCTTGTCGGAGCGACCTGATTGACCTTGTGCCTTTGCGACAGTCTCAATCCGCGGGGACAATGCTCACCATGGTGCGTAGTCTCGGGGGAATGCCCGAGGCCGTTCGTGCATGCGAAGTGGGCCTGGCAGCCGCCCGCGCGCGCATCGAAATGGAACTTGAAGACAGCAGCGAGCCTGAAGTTATTCTCAAAGCCACAATCGCGCGTTTGAAGGAACTGTTTGGCCCCAAGGCCGCCTTCATTTTGAATGACTGCGCGGTTGTCATCGCCCACGTAAATACTGAAGGGCTCATGTGGGCAAGCCGGGGAGCGCTCTTCGTTTACCTCGCCCAGGACGGTTATCTTCGGCAGATCAATACGAGCCTCAAGGATGCGAATATCACGCCGCACCCTCGGTCGAAACGAGATGGGATCACACCATCGACGGCTGAGCCCGAGCATGTTGACCGGCCCGGTGCACGTCTTCATCTGCGGCCTGGTGACGCGGTCGTGGTGACCGACCATCCGCTTTCTGGTCTAAAAGACATGTCGATATTGACGCTACCCCAACACCATGGCGGTGACAGCGGACTTACCTTTGGTCATCGGCTTCGGAACTTTGTGATTGAAACGCAGAAAGCCGCCCCCTGTCTTGCCTGCTATGTGCATGAACCTGCAGCGGATCGAATTGGGGATATCGCTGTTTTTGGCGACAAGCCAACGGCTTTGAAGACCGCGAGTGCAGCCGCGGCGGCCATGCTTGTCGGCATATCGGCACTGCTCTTTACGTTACTTGCATAAACTGCCCCTAGGGTACGGACCCATAAAACCCGAACGCGGTTTCGTTGATTTCCGAAGGAACCGCCGAGGAAAAAGAACTTTTGAAAGTGTGCGCCCATGGCCGAAGCCGACCCAAATATCTATCTCCAAGGCACGCGCTACCGTGTTCCCGGGCTCGAAAGCGAATTGCTGGGGCTTGCTCGATCCGATAATCGCGGTGACAAGCCACCTGTTTTGTTCGTGCATGGTGCATTCAGTCGCGGCAAAATCTGGGAGTTTGAGTTTCTCGATTACTTTGCAAGCGCGGGCTTTCCTTCGTTCAGCTTTGATCTGCGGGGTCGGAAATCGTCACCTTTTGCGCTCATTCAACCGGGGTTGGATGAGTATGCCAAAGACATTGAACAAGCGATACAAGCCCTCAGTGAACCCCCGATTGTGGTGGCGCATTCCATGGGCGGTTTCGTTGCCCAGAAGCTGATCGGTAAAGTACCGATGCGCGCGCTCGTATTGATGGGAACCGTTCCCCCTCTGGGTGTTGCCACCTCAAATATGATGATGGCGATGCAATACCCGTTTCTGTGGATGAATACGGCGCTTTTCGCTGTAAACCCGGCGATGGGCGACCTGACCGCCGCATCAGGTGCGCTGTTTTCCGCACTGGTTGAGAAAGAACGGGCGCGTACATTTCTGAGGTCCAGTGTGAGTGAATCGCCGCGCGCGCTTTTGGAACTGCAAATGCCCGCGACAATTGCCTCTGCCCGTTCAAAAGATGTGCCTGCGCTGGTGATTGGTGGCGCTGAGGATAAGCTCATCCCCATCGACGAACAGGAACGAGCAGCCGCTTACCACAACGCACCCTTTATCCAGATTGATCAGCTTGGCCACGCGATGATGGCGGATGCACGCTGGAAAGTCTGCGCCCAAGCGATTGAGAATTGGCTGAGAGAAGACGTCATCGGCTGAGGAAGCGAAAAACCCGCCACGCATATCCTGCCTGGCGGGCCAATCTTGTTTTCAATAGCAAGCGGTGGGTTAGGCGTCGGCCAAACGTGCGTTGACACGTTCCCAATCGACAAGTTTGTCCAGAAACGCGTCGACGTAATCCGGGCGACGGTTCTGGAAATCGAGATAATAGGCATGTTCCCAAACATCGCATGTGAGAAGTGCCGTTTTCCCTTTCGTCATGGGAAGTTCAGCATTTCCTGTTTTCATAATCTCAAGGCCGCTGTCACCTTTGACCAGCCACGCCCAGCCCGAACCAAACTGGCTCATTGCTGCGGCTTTGAACTGGCTCCGGAATTCGTCGTATGATCCGAACGTTTCGTCGATGGCCGCCGCGATGGCTCCGGTCGGCACGCCCCCACCATTCGGCTTCATGCTTTCCCAATAGAAGGTATGGTTCCAGACCTGGGCGACCTGGTTAAAAAGAACACCCTGCGAGGCATCGCCGGCAGTCGCATGGATCAGCTCTTCCAACGATTTTTCGGCATGGGGCGTGTCAGCAATCATCTCGTTCGCTTTGTTCACATAAGCCGCATGATGCTTACCATGGTGAAAGCTAAGCGTTTGTGCCGAAATGACGGGCTCAAGCGCGTCTTGCGCGTAGGGCAGATCGGGAAGTGAAATTGCCATAATTCTCTCCATTGCTCTTTGTTTTCAACGAAGTGGGTGCCTAGATATCCCCCAATCGAGGGCCGAGACATCGAGCATAAGTTTGATCACCACTCGCCGTTACGAGGCTATGTCGTTCATGCCGCTTTGAAGTCAACAAATGAGTGAGGGGACAACTGAAAATTCGAGGTGAGTGGTTGATTTCTGACCCAAAAGTCACAGCTAGTTGTGCATGAGGAATTTAAACTAACAAGTCCCCTCCGACCAATTGCTTTTGTAAAAAAGAGCGACGTCATTATCGAATTCCCCCATCTCACAATCATTCTATACCCAACCCCATGGAGACAAAAAAATGTCCGAACATGCAAACGACAGTTTGGCAGTTGTGAACGCGCTTTCTCAGTCACTCGCCGACAGCTATGTGATCCGCTTGAAGACGCAAGCCGTGCACTGGAACGTTGAAGGACCGCACTTTCTCACCGTTCATAATTTAACCGAAGAACATTATGAGGAGCTTGCAGACGCGATCGACGAGATCGCCGAGCGGATCCGGGCGATTGGCGAGAAAGCGCCTGCATCTTACGCGAAATATAGCGATCTCAAGGGAATCGATGATGCCGAACCGAGCGGTGATGCGCTGGCAATGGTTGCGACATTGCGTGATGACCACCAAACCGTCTCCAAACGTTTGGCCGGATTTATCGAAACCGCGGGCGAGGCAGGTGATTCGGTCAGTGAGGACCTGCTGATTAATCGCAAGGAATTCCACGATAAAGCCGCCTGGATGCTGCGATCGATCGCGAGCTAACCAGACTTGACGCGGGCTCGGTGATGTCGCACGGGTCGTGCCATGCAGCAACCTGACATCACTGATCTCGCTTCGGCCTTTGAGCCAACTCTGGCGAAAGGCGATCCTTGGTTGACGAACGATCAAGGAGACGTGTTTTCAGGACAAGACATCCGCGAACGCGCCGCCCGTTTTGCGCTGGTTTTGGAGCGGCACGGGCTCGAGGCAGGTGATCGCCTCGCCGTCATGGTCGAAAAATCGGTTGATGCCGTGGCGCTCTATGTCGCGGCGTTAAAACTCGGTGCGATTTATCTACCGCTCAACCCGGCCTATACCGATGATGAGGCGATCTTTATCCTTCGCGATGCGACACCACATACGCTGATCACGTCGGGAAGCCGAGCGGAGACGCTTACGGGACTGGCGACCCGAACCATGCTTCTGGGCGCAAATAACGATCAGGAAAAAGTGCCCGATCAGGCCGCGCAGGGGACTGACCTTGTTGCTGAAGCTGATGCAGTGCGCGCGGACGAGGCGCGCGGGTTTTGGGAGGCGCTCCCTTCGTCAATTGACCCCGATGCAACGGCGGCAATCCTCTACACCTCAGGGACGACGGGACGGCCAAAAGGCGCGATGCTATCGCACCGAAATCTGCTTTCGAACGCCCACGCGCTCGCGCGCGTTTGGCAATTCACCAAGCGCGATACGCTGCTTCATGCCCTCCCGATCTTTCACGCACATGGGCTTTACGTTGGCTTGAACCTCTGCCTTCTGACGGGGGCGCCGCTCATTTTTCTACCGCGATTTGATGCGGAGGAGGTCGCTCGACATCTCCCCGCTGTCACGGTCTATATGGGAGTGCCCACCCATTATGGCCGGTTGCTATCGGTGCCGGGACTATCCCCGAAAACACTTTCGAACATGCGATTGATGATTTCAGGATCAGCCCCGCTGAGCCCGCAGGCTCATAGCGCATGTGCCCAGACATTCGGCCATCAGATTTTAGAGCGTTATGGCATGACCGAGACGGTGATGATTGCGTCAAACCCGCGAGAGGGTGAACGTCGTCCCGGGAAAGTGGGCTTTCCCCTGCCTGGGGTTGAGGTGCGCATCGCCGGGTCAGCGCGTATTGGCGAAATTGAGGTGCGCGGCCCGAATGTTTTTTCGGGATATTGGAACCGACCCGAACGGCAAGCAGAGGATTTCACTGAAGACGGGTTTTTTCGTACCGGCGACCTTGGTCAGTTTGATGCCGATGGGTATCTGGAAATCGTTGGCCGCGCTAAGGAGCTGATCATTTCGGGCGGACAGAATATTTACCCGCGCGAGGTCGAGGACGCGCTGAGGGAGCTGACCGGGATCGCCGATGCCGCCGTTTTCGCTGTTCCAGACGCTGATTTTGGCGAAGCGGTGGCCGCCGCAGTCATTCTTGATGAGACCGGCGCCCCTCATCCTATTGAAGACTTGCGAGACGCGCTTGGCCAAAAGCTCAGCAGGTACAAGCTCCCGAAATATGTCGAATATCTCGATACACTGCCGCGGAATGCGATGGGCAAGGTTCAAAAACATGCCCTGCAGGCGAGCTTTCAGGATCAGCAATCGGCCTCGTGATCCCTGCGAAATTTACGCGGGGCTTACTTTCGCCTCCGCCGCCTCAATGGCATCGAGGGTCGCCTGAAACGGAAGCATGATCGATCCATGGCGAGAGGTATGTTCAACCGCTGGTGTAAAAATCTCAAACGCTTGCCAATCACCTGCCGGAACGCGTCCCCCCTTCAAAAACGCTTCCATCTGCGATGCAGCATCAATCAGTTCGTCCCGACCTTTGCCAACTACATGGCGAGCAAACAGCGATGCGGACGCCTGACCCAGAGCACAGGCCTTCACCTGTTGCGCATAGTCGGTTATCCGCCCATCGAATACAACTTCAACCGATAGTTTTGAGCCGCAAAGCGGGCTTCGCCGTTCCGCCGTGCCATCAACCCGATTTAATGAGCCGAGCCGCGGAATATCCGCAGCCAATCGCAAAATCTGCCGGTTATAAAGTTCGCTCATCGTAAAGATCGCTTTCGCTTCTGCTGCGTGTCACCTGCGCCGCTACGGTTTAAGACTTCTTCCGCCATATGGGTCCATCGGGGGTATCTTCAATCAAAACGCCCATCGCGTCCAACTCGTCACGCACAGCGTCGGCTGCGGCAAAGTCACGCCGCGCCCGCGCCTCCGTCCGCGCCTTCAGCTTTGCCTCAATCTTTTGGGTATCGAGGGCATCACTGCCCGCATGTGAGCCTTGAAACCAGGCCTCTGGATCAGTCTGCAACAGGCCGAGCATTGATCCCGCCGCTTTTAGTCGACCGCGCGCTTCAGCCTGACCCTCACTATCATCACTTGCGCTTATGTCACGGGCGAGTTCGGCCAAAACCGAAAGCGCTTTGGGTGTATTGATATCATCCGAAAGCGCCGCAAACATTGGGGCCGGAACCCCCGTCTCACGGGTCACTTTACCACGCAACAGCCCATAATATCGATCGAGCAACCGTCGCGAGCGGGTGAGCAGTTCCTCGCCCCACTCGAGTGGCTGACGATAGTGAGCGCTCAAAAGCGCGAGCCGCAGCACCTCGCCCGGATGATCTTTCAGAAGATCGGAAACCAGGACCACATTGCCGATCGACTTCGACATTTTATCGCGCCCCATATTCACGAAGCCATTGTGCACCCAATACTTGGCGAGTGGCGCCCCCGCATGCGCAGCGCAACTTTGCGCGGCTTCATTCTCATGGTGGGGAAAAAGGAGATCAGCGCCTCCGCCGTGAATATCAATCGTCGTTCCAAGCGTTTCACGGATCATCGCCGAGCATTCGATATGCCAACCCGGTCGCCCGCGACCCCAGGGGCTTGACCAGCCGGGCTGATCATCACGCGATGGTTTCCACAAAACAAAGTCAGCCGGGTCACGTTTGTAAGGGGCAACTTCAACCCGTGCCCCTGCGATCATGTCCTCTCGCGAACGTCCGGACAGCGACCCATAACTTGCCTCTGCTGTTACATCGAACAGCACGTGACCCTCGGCCAGGTAGGCGGCCCCCTCTCTGATAATATCCTCGATCATGCGAACAATCGCAGCGATATAGTCGGTTGCGTGCGGCGCAATATCTGGCGGTGCTACCCCAAGTGCTTCCATATCCGCGAGATAAACGGCCTCATACTCGTTGGCGATCACCTCAATCCCCACATTGCGGGCCTTCGCAGCCGCAGCAATCCGATCGTCAACATCGGTAATATTGCGGGCGTAGGTCACGGTTTGATAAACCGCGCGGAGATAGCGAACAAGCACGTCAAACACCACCGGGGGGCGCGCGTTCCCAATGTGAGGATGGTTGTAAACGGTCGGCCCACAGACATAAACGCGAACATGATCATGCTCGATCGGCACAAAGGTTTCTTTGCGGCGGGTTGCGCTGTTGGTGAGCTTTAGAACAAATTCTTCGATGGGAATTTTTGGACGCGCCATGGCGGTCTCGATCTTTCATGTTGGAAAACTATTCGGAGGTCACGGGACCCGCCCTTCACAACCTGCAAGGTGTGGAGGAACCGGGTATCCGTCTTTCGGACGTATTAATTGTCGGAATATTGCGCTACGCGCAAGCGTTGCAGATGCCGTAGCTTTCGATCACATTTCGCCCCAGTGAAAAATCCTTTGATTTCGCCACGTCGCGAAGCGCTGCCACAACCTCATCGCCGTGCACTTCATCAATTGCCTGACATCGCGTACAAATCAGAAAAATGCAGGTATGATCATCCTCTGGATGACTACAGGGAATATACTCATTGCGGCTCTCGATACG
>JBCDDR010000125.1:0-7858 GCA_039180205.1 Pseudomonadota bacterium
ATCAAATATCCGTAATTTCTCGATTGTTGCGCATATCGACCACGGCAAATCGACCCTGGCTGACCGCCTCATCCAAACCTGTGGCGGGCTCACAAATCGTGAAATGACAGATCAGGTGCTCGATAATATGGAGATCGAGCGCGAGCGCGGAATTACCATTAAAGCGCAGACGGTACGGCTTCAGTATACTGCCAAAGACGGTGAGACCTATACGCTCAACCTGATGGATACGCCGGGACATGTGGACTTTGCCTACGAGGTGTCACGCTCGCTCGCCGCGTGCGAGGGGTCGCTCCTGGTTGTGGATGCGAGCCAGGGGGTTGAGGCGCAGACCCTCGCCAACGTCTATCAGGCGCTTGATAACGATCACGAAATCGTTCCGGTCTTGAATAAGATTGATCTGCCCGCTGCTGAGCCTGACCGCGTGAAACAACAAATTGAGGATGTGATCGGGCTCGATGCGTCCGATGCCGTTGAAGCCTCCGCCAAAACCGGGCTTGGTATCGAAGATGTGCTCGAAGCGATTGTCACGCGCCTCCCCGCCCCCAAAGGTGATCGCGATGCACCGCTGAAGGCCATGTTGGTTGACAGCTGGTACGACAGCTATCTGGGCGTTGTTGTGTTGGTGCGTGTGATTGATGGCTATCTCAAAAAAGGGATGCAGGTGCGGATGATGGCGGCAGGTACCGACCATCTGATTGACAATGTGGGCGTTTTTGAACCCAAAAAGCAGAATGTCGACGGGCTGGGGCCGGGAGAGGTTGGCTTCCTCACCGCTGCGATCAAAGAGGTTGCCGATACGAATGTCGGCGATACGATTACCGAGACAAAGCGCCAGTGCGCGGAAAAACTCCCCGGGTTTCAGCCATCGCAATCGGTCGTCTTTTGCGGGCTGTTTCCAGCCGATGCGAATGATTTTGAACGGCTGCGAGATGCGCTGGGGAAACTACGGCTCAATGATGCCTCGTTTGAATTTGAGATGGAAACGTCAGCCGCGCTCGGTTTCGGCTTTCGCTGCGGGTTTCTGGGGCTATTACACCTCGAAATCGTGCAGGAACGGCTTTACCGCGAATTTGATCTCGAGCTCATCACCACGTCACCCTCGGTTGTGTATAAGATCCACATGACCGATGGATCGCTCGTCGAGCTGCACAACCCCGCCGATATGCCTGACGTCGTCAAGATCGACCATATCGAGGAACCCTGGATCGATGCGACGATTTTGGTGCCCGACGATTATCTGGGTGCGGTGCTCAAGCTCTGCCAGGACCGGCGCGGCATTCAGACCGATCTCACCTATGTTGGCACGCGGGCGATGGTGAAATATCAGCTCCCCCTCAACGAGGTAGTGTTTGATTTTTACGACCGGCTCAAATCGATCACCCGGGGCTATGCGAGCTTTGACTATCAGATCGACGCCTACCGCGAAGGTGACCTCGTGAAGATGAGCCTGCTCGTGAATGCCGAGCCCGTCGATGCACTCGCGATGATTGTGCACCGGAGCCAGGCGGAAGCGCGTGGGCGGCTCCTTTGCGAGCGGCTGAAAGATCTGATCCCGCGCCAGCTTTTCAAAATACCGGTCCAAGCGGCATTGGGCGGTAAGGTAATCGCGCGTGAGACGATCTCAGCCATGCGCAAGGATGTCACCGCGAAATGCTATGGCGGCGATGTCACCCGCAAACGAAAGCTACTGGAAAAACAGAAAGCCGGGAAAAAGCGTATGCGCCAGTTCGGAAAGGTCGATATCCCGCATGACGCCTTTATCGCCGCGCTGAAAATGGGCGATAACTAGGGGCAGGACCAGGGTTTAGCACCCATAGGATTGGGCGAAGCTAAGCCCTCTCGAGACATAAAAAAGGCGCCTCACATCTGAGACGCCTTTTCTAACGCTATATGGTCTCGAACCTTAAGACCGTTTCCGCCGCAGAACACCAACGCCCATCAGGCCAAGACCCAAAAGCCCCAAGGCGCCTGGTGCCGGAACTTCAACCGGATCGTCGTCGTCCTCCAGGGTGAGGGCGATATTGTCCAACAACAAAGACGATTCGCCGACCGACGAACCCACAAATTGAATTTCATCGACCAGCCCCGAAGACAGATCTAACGGTTGGAATGCAATCGAAGATGTTGCGAGATCTCCAAAAATCAAAGTGGAGACACCCCCATCAACCGCAAAGATATCGACACCATCTGAAAATGTTCCATCAGGAAACACCGCACCGGCAAATGCGCCAAACTCCAGAGCATCTAACGAAAAGCGTGAACCGTCCAACGCAGATAAGGACAATGTGTCCCCTATCCCGACTGGAAACGACAATCCGATCGCGAGCGCGCCCGCTGGATTGCCTACCGTTGTCGTCCCAAAGGTTAATCCGGATTCGACGGTCAACGCAAAGCCATCTTCGATAACACTACCCCCAACAGGGATTGCCGCTTCGTCAACGTCGTCGAATTCAAGCGTAACCGGCGTCGCCTGCGCCGCAACAGGCGCGAGCATCAGCGCCGCGCCAATACCAAAACATTTCAATTTATCGTACATCCGCTGCCCTTTCCGATAATTCCCACTCTGCCGGGACCCAGCAAGTTTTGTGCCATGGCAGGTTTTCCTAGAAGCTTTATAGACTTACCAGATCGAAGCGATTTCTTTCCGACAAAAACCGTAAGAAATCCCGACATATTTCGCTGTGTGATCAAGTGAAAAAGCCGCTTAACGAGCAAGATTAGACGCCCGACACTTTGCGAAAAAAGCAATGCGGCGCGCCGGTGTGACAGGCGGGGCCAGTTTGATCGATTTGCATCAAAACGGTATCCGCGTCGCAATCATAGACAAAGCTTTTGAGGCGTTGGATGTTTCCCGAGGTTGCCCCCTTCCGCCACATCGCTTGCCGTGAGCGGGAGAAATACCACACGTCGCCGCTTTCCAGCGTACGGCGGACGGCCTCGGCATTCTGCCAGGCAAGCATTAATACCTGTCCCGACGATGCATCCTGGGCGATCGCCGGGATCAGTCCATCGGCGTTGAAGGCGAGCGCAGCAACAACCTCTTCAATCTTTCCCACTTCGGGCACGGTCCAGCTCATTGCAACTCTTGTTCCTTCAAGCCTTGGCCGAGGGGCGCTCTGACACCGCCTTTCGCCACCTGAGCACGTTTTCACAGTCTTCCGGCACTGGCATTTTCACCCATCGGGCAAACCCGACGGCGATAAAAGCGGTTATATCTGCAATGGTAAACCGGTCCCCGGCGACAAACTCATGCGTTGCCAGGTCCTGATCAAGCTTTTCGATATAGCGGGAAAAGAGCATGCGCCCGCGCTCCGCGAGCTCAGGTAGCTGACGAAATGCACCATTCACTCCAGGGAGGGCGCGGTCGACATAAAGCGGGCTTTCGTTTCGAAACACCTGACCCACCCAGATAAATCCATCCATCTCCATATGGCGCTGACGGCCCTCGATGATCGCCTTTTCTTTGGCATCGCGGCCCAGCAGGTTAGGCTCGGGATGCAATTCTTCAAAATAGCGGCAGATCGCCACCGTCTCATCAATCACCGTTCCATCATCAAGCACAAGCGACGGCACGATCCCACGCGGATTGATCGCCAAATACTCCGGGGCGAGGTTTTTGCCCGAAGGGATATCGATCTCCACGGTCTCAATCTCAATGCCTTTTTCCGCCAAAAACATGCGTACACGGCGCGGATTGGGGGCAAGATTCATGTCATAGAGTTTCATAAAACACCTGAATATTCGCACCTGGGTCTTTGGCGATTGATAGATTTCTTCAGAATTTTTCGTTAAATCATGGGGCTATGACAGAGGCAAGTCCGAACACAGCAGCAAGTGCACCGGCTCAATATGAAAAAACCGTGATGAACCGTGCGGGTGCGTGGGGACGGGTTTGGTTTCAGACCGCATTTGGCATCGACCTGCGCACGCTCGCACTGTTTCGTGTCAATCTTGCCTTCTTGCTGCTCGCCGACCTTGTAAACCGCGCGCAATTCCTTGAGGTATTTTATACTGATCGCGGGGCGTTCCCCCGGGCGGGCGCCATCGCCTATAATCTACCGACGCGGTTGTCGCTCCACTTCATCAATGGCGAACCCTGGTTTGTGATTGCGCTCTGGGTGGTTGCCGCACTGGCATCCCTTTTGTTGCTGGTGGGCTATCGCACGCGGTTGATGCTTGCTGTCAGCTGGGTTTTGTTGATGTCGATCCAGGCGCGCAATCCGCTGGTTTTGCAAGCGGGTGACCAGCTTCTCGTTCTCCTTTGTTTTTGGGGATTATTTCTGCCGCTTGGTCAGCGTTTTTCAATTGACGCGGCACTCCGCCCGGCCGGTCACGTTGCGCGCCCGAATGCCTATGCGAGTGTCGCGACCTTCGCGATCCTGGTACAAGCGATTTATGTGTATGTGATCGGTGCCCTGATCAAAACGAGCAGCGTATGGATGCCCGAAGGCACGGCAGTCTATTACGCACTTCACCTCGATACACTCGCGATGCCGTTTGCCTACTGGTTGCGCGACCTCCGCTGGCTCCTGCCATGGCTCACCTACTTTGTTTACTGGATCGAACTTTTGGCGGCGCTATTGGTTTTTTCGCCGATCTTTCATCTGCCGCTGCGGCTGACGACGATCGCTCTGCTCATTGCCATGCATGCCGGGTTCGCGCTCTCATTGATGATCGGGTTGTTTCCCTACATCTCGATTGCTTCGTTGCTTTTGTTTATTCCGGGCAAGGTTTGGGACTGGCTGGACGCGCGCCTAAACCCCCGGGATCGCCGTGAAATTGTGATGTATTACGATAAGGACTGCGGGTTTTGCCGCAAGGTCTGTCAAATTTTGCGCAGTTTCTGTTTAACGCCGTCAAACGCGATCCGCCCGGCGCAGGACACGCCCGAAATTACGCCATTGTTTCATGAGCACCAGAGCTGGGTTGTCACCCGGCCCGGCCATCGCCCTCTTATCAAGTGGCCCGCCGTTGCCTTCATACTGCGCCAGTCCTGGCCGCTCAAGCCACTCGGCTGGCTGCTCGACCGATCCTTGTTGGTTGGCCCCGGAAACGCAGTTTATCGCGCCATTGGCGATGGCCGCAGCGGTATCATCGGTCAACTGCGCACAAGATTTTGGCAAGAACGCGAGCCCTTTTACAGGCTGAGCATGCCCATGGCTGCAATCGTCATCGCCCTTACCGGCGCTGTTTTCTGGCAAAACCTGACCACACTCAAACAAATCGACGTCGCGATGCCGTCCGCCCTCAAAGACGTCCAGGCGTCCCTAAGACTAACACAGCGGTGGAGCATGTTTGCCCCGCGACCACTCAGGTGGGCGCGTTGGCCGCGGATCACGGGACGGTTTGAAGATGGCACGATGATCAACCTATGGACCGGAGAGGTGGGCGCCCCGGAACGACAAAAACCGAAATATCTTGTCCGATACCTGCGCGATTATCGCTGGCGAAAGTTTTTCAACGTGGTCTCGAAAGAGGGCAAAACCCGGTACCTGCATGATGTGGCCCGCTATTATTGTCGGAAATATAATCGGTACGAGACAGGACCGAAACGGTTGCACCGTATCCATTTTGATGTGATTTCGGAGCGGACCCGCGCCAACTATGCGCCTAAACGAAAAAAACGCGAGCGGGTCCTCAACTGGAATTGCCTCGCCAAACCAAAATAATAGAGCCAATTCAGCCAATTTGATCAGCGATGTGATCGGTTTGTTGGCGGAACAGCCTCTGTTGGCCGCGAAGCCATCATGCAAGATACCGCGAGGTTTTGTGATCAGTTTGCGCTTGGCAGCGGCACGATAAGGCTTTATCGCGTTGTCGCGAAGCCAATATTGGCGTTTTGAACAAGAGGAATGCTTGGTGAGCGTTTCGGTCTCATATTCTGTTTTGCCGTGCGACGTCCGACGACGATAGATCGGCTTGGCCCACTATCGGCTATAGCCATCAAAAATCGGACACGGACGTCTCACCTCAAAAACCGAAAGCCTCCTTCTCATGGTATCGATACGCCCCACCTGGCGCGCGGCTCCGCCGCCATCGCTGCTGTCCGATCTCCTTGACCAGAGCCTTGGGACGGATCGCACGCGCAAGCCCTCTTATCGGCTGCGCGAGGCGGTCCCGCCGATTGACGAGTTTGCGGTAAGCGGATGGGCGGGTGACCAGTTGATCGCCTCGACACAGTTTTGGCCGATAGAATTGCGATGTGATCGGGGTGGTTTTATCGACCTACGGGTTCTTTTATTCGGGCCACTTGCTGTCCATCCCGCTTATCAGGCATGTGGATTGGGATTTCAAACGACGAACCGCGCGCTTGCCCTTGCCGAACGGGCAAAAGTCGATCTTGTCATTCTCGTTGGGGAGCCCGGATATTATGAACGTTTCGGATTTTCGAACGTCGTCACCCAGGCCTGGCATCTGGCTGGGCTTGACCGCCAGGACAAACTGATGGCGCGCGCCATAACCGCAAAGGCGAAACATGCTTTGCCAATATGTGCAGAGATCAGAAAGCCCAGCCTTCGAAACAAAGTAGGGACTATCGTGCCTCGCGCCACCAGCATAGCGCCAGCAATCCGCCAAGAAGAGCCAGCGCGGCGCCTGCGGGGATAAGCGGCTTACGCTCAACCGCGAGACGGCGACCCTCACCAGACGGCAAAAAGCCCATCCATCCTGGACCTTTCGTCAAGCGCCCGGGTCGCACCGCCCGAACGTTTGGGATGCCGTCGCTGGCCCAATAGGTTCCTCCCCCGGTTAACGCACCCAGCGCCGCCACCTCATCGGCACTCGTACGGAGCGATTGCAGCTCGCGGTTCTCAGTCAAACCGACCGCCACAAGCGTGCTACGATCCCCATCGCGCACGCGGTAAACCCCGGGGAGTGGCGCCTCAAATGATGCACGAAGCTTCCCGGGTTCTGCTTTCTCAAGCGTCATCTCACTGACTGTACCATCAGGCGCTTCAATCACCACATCGCGGGTCTCCGCCTCTGAGATGGTCTGACGTAAGATATCAACCCGGCGCCCTTCAGCCTGCGCGCGAACCGCCTCTTCCTCAAGCTCAGGTTCTTTCATCAGCCAATGCGCCATCCGACGGATCAATTCGGCAAGCGGACCGCCACCATCGACACCGCGCCCCCAAAGCCAGATATGATCAGATAAAACCTGAGCAACGCGCCCTTCTTCGAAATGTGCCAACACTACAAGCGCCGCCCCATCAGGGCTCGCCATCAGCGTGTCGCCGGTCAGGGGGATGGCATCAATTCGGCGATACCACTGGCCCCATCCCAGCCGACCCGAACCATCAAGCCCGCTGGTCACCGGGTGGCGCTCTCCAAGCGCAGTCATCTGCGGCGTAAAGGCCTGATTGGCCACCCGCCCGGTCGGGCGTGCCGGCAACATTGGCCCGAGCGGTGTATGATAGATACTCAGCGCACCGGCATATTCGGGGCCCGTCGATATAGAGTATCGGGTTTTCCGACTTGCTTTACAGCTTGGCTATCTCAGTTAAAATCACGTTATAAAGGTGCCACATTCCCTTTAAAGGCATGGAAAGCATGGAACGGTGGTGAAATCGGCGCCTGACGGAGCGGCGCTCGCTCAGCCATCGTTGACGAGCGAGTGGGAAGGTGCCGCTACATGCCGCACTCGAGGAGAGGTGGGAGGCTGTCTCACCTAAGCGGCCTCTCGAAGGAGAGCACCTCGCGCTGTCCGGCGTCGAACACGGCCATGTGGAAGGGCCGGTTCCGGCCGCAGCAGCAGCGGGCGCAGAGACTGCTCTTCTCGGCGGCGAAGAACAGCGTCTGGCCCAGGCTGGTTTTCACCGCGTACTTGTTCTTGGTCTCGAACCCGGTGATTGCCTCC
>JBCDDR010000126.1:0-7674 GCA_039180205.1 Pseudomonadota bacterium
CGGCGGCGCGTTTGATTGCGGCCTCGCTCAGTTCAGTCGCATGCGCGTAGGCGGTAACCTCACCAGAGATCGCGCGCAAGCCAAACCCCTGGATTGTATCGAAGCCCGCGTTTTTCAGTCGTCCATCATCAAATACAAAGCTTTCTGACTGACCATATTGCAGAAAAAGCTCCCCATCATCCGCGCCGTGGAGCGCATCGGCGACGATTGTTTCCAGTCTTGCAGGTTCAAGATCCGTCTGGCCGAAAAAGATGCCGTGGGGGTCGAGCGACGTCGATGCCATGTAAGTTCCTTTGAATTGCCCGTGTTTCTTTTGAATTACAGGTGTTTCTGTGCCGACGCTCGCCGATTATCGATGCCGAGCGCAGGTTTTCTAGCCGATAAATGGGGCACGCGGCCCAAAGTCGCAACCAAAACCGTTGCTGTCGAGGGCTGGATTGGGTACCTCAACACACAAAGTTTGTGGTGGTTTGACAGTGCTTGTCATTCATGGGTGAAGTCGGTAAGCGACATCAACGAAGTTTGACGGCGGCATTACGGCCTATTGTTGTATGGCCTGTGTTGTATGGGCTGGGGCGGGCAACGTTATTGGATCTGTAACCCGATCGGTGCTTTATCGATAGACGCAGGTGGGTCTGTTTGGAAAACCGCAAACGGGCATCGTCGGGTAGGTAGCTTCAAGCTATCTTCAGGCCATAATATCTTGAGGAATGAGAATGATTTCTGGCGGAACAGCGTTGAAACGAATGGTTGGTCGCATGGGGACGAAGGTGTTTCGTGCCGCACGTGTCCCGACATCCCTAATTGTGATGGGCTCGGCGACATTTATGGCGTCGTCAGTTTTTGCTCAGTCTGAACAAGTGGGTACGTCGGGGCCAAAGCCGGGCGGCCTGAACTTTGTCCCGGCGGTCACTGAAATTCACGAGCAGAACATCGCTTTCCATGATTTTCTTCTCTGGATCATCATCGCGATTTCATTGTTCGTTCTGGGTCTCTTGATTTGGGTCGTCGTGCGGTACAATGAAAAGGCAAACCCAACCCCTTCGCGAACCACGCATAACCTCACCATCGAGATTGTGTGGACTGTCGTGCCGGTCCTGATCCTGTTGGCAATCAGCCTCTATTCCTTCCCATTGCTCTACAAGCACGAGCAGTCCCCCGAGGCCGATATCGTGGTGAAGGCCACGGGGCACCAGTGGTATTGGGAATATGAATACCCGGATTATAACGGAATATCCTTTGTCGCCAATATGTTAAGCGATGAAGAGGCGGCAGCTAAAAGTGAGCCACGCCTTCTTGCGACCGACAATCGTCTCGTGATTCCTGTCGGAAAGACCGTGAAACTTCAGATTACTGCTTCCGACGTGCTTCACGCATGGACGGTTCCGGCGTTTGGTGTGAAGAAAGACGCGGTGCCCGGTCGGTTGAATGAACTTTGGTTCAACGTAAAGGAAGAAGGCGTCTATTACGGCCAATGCTCAGAAATCTGTGGCATTCGCCACGGCTTCATGCCGATCGCCGTCGAGGTGATGTCAGAAGAGGCTTTTGATTCCTGGCTGCAGAAAGCGCAAGTTGAATTTGCCGCTGCTGACGAGATCCAGGTGGCCGCCCGTTAGAGGAACACCTGGTTGATTTGTACATGGCGAGGTCAATCACGAGCCTCGCGTCCAATTTTTTGACGAAACCGAGGGAGCCCTTCATGTCTGACGCGCACGTCGCAAGCCATGATGCACATGACGACCACGACCTTCCGACCGGATGGCGTCGTTATGTCTATTCAACCAACCACAAAGACATCGGGACCATGTACCTGATCTTCGCCTTTATCGCGGGGATTATTGGGGCGGCGCTCTCAGGATTTATGCGTGCTGAGCTCGCCGAGCCTGGCATGCAGGTTTTGACGCACCTCTCGTCAGGGGACCTCAATGCGGCCTATCACCTTTGGAACGTGTTCATCACCGCGCATGGGCTGATCATGATCTTTTTCATGGTCATGCCGGCAATGATTGGTGGGTTTGGAAACTGGTTTGTGCCGCTGATGATTGGCGCACCCGACATGGCCTTCCCGCGGATGAACAACATCTCGTTCTGGCTTTTGCCGCCGTCGTTCCTGTTGTTGCTGTTGTCGATGTTTGTTGAGGGCCCTCCCGGTCAAAACGGTGTGGGTGGCGGCTGGACACTGTATCCTCCGCTCTCAACCTCGGGCCAGCCGGGTCCCGCAATGGATTTTGCCATTCTTTCGATGCATCTGGCTGGGGCTTCGTCAATTCTCGGGGCGATTAACTTCATCACCACGATCTTCAATATGCGGGCACCTGGGATGACCCTACACCGGATGCCGCTGTTCGTCTGGTCCGTGCTAGTGACGGCATTTCTGCTTCTTCTGTCGTTGCCGGTATTGGCGGGCGCCATCACCATGCTGCTGACTGACCGTAACTTCGGGACGAGTTTCTTCCGCCCTGAGGCGGGCGGCGATCCGGTGCTCTACCAGCATCTCTTCTGGTTCTTCGGGCACCCTGAGGTTTATATTCTGATCCTGCCGGGCTTTGGCATTATCAGCCAGATCGTATCCACTTTTTCGCGGAAACCCGTGTTTGGTTATCTCGGCATGGCTTACGCCATGGTCGCGATCGGCGTTGTCGGGTTTGCGGTGTGGGCGCACCACATGTTCACGGTGGGGATGAGTGCCGATACAAAAGCCTACTTCACCGCCGCAACGATGATTATTGCGGTTCCCACGGGAATTAAGATCTTTTCCTGGATTGCTACGATGTGGGGCGGCTCGGTTCAATTTAAGACGCCGATGCTCTGGTCAATCGGGTTTATCTTTCTTTTCACCGTCGGCGGCGTCACGGGTGTTGTGCTGGCGAATGGTGGGCTCGACGTGGCATTGCACGACACCTACTATGTCGTGGCTCACTTCCATTATGTGCTTTCGATGGGCGCCGTGTTCGCAATTTTTGCTGGCTGGTATTATTGGATTGGCAAAATCTCGGGCAAACAGTATCCGGAATTCTGGGGCAATGTTCACTTTGCGCTCACCTTCATCAGCGTGAATATCATCTTCTTCCCGCAGCATTTCCTCGGCCTGCAAGGGATGCCGCGCCGTATCCCCGATTATGCCGATGTCTATTCGCTTTGGAATTATGTGTCGTCGGTTGGTTATGCGCTGTTTGTCGTCAGCTTCATCGTGTTCCTCTATGTTGCGTACAGAACATTCACGAGCAAAGAGAAGTGTGCGGATAACCCTTGGGGTGAAGGCGCGCAAACGCTGGAATGGACGCTGCCATCGCCGCCACCGTTCCACCAGTTTGAGACGATCCCGGTGATCAAAGAGGACCCGAACCACTAAACGATACCGGGCTCCATAAGACCATATGGGTCAAAAAAAGAGGTGGGTGTGCGGTGCCCCCACCTCTTCGCTTTTTGGGCAAACTGTTTTTTATTTGTATTGTAAGGCCGAGAGTCGAAACGGGCTCCAGGGAGTGCAGGAAAAGGTTGAAATCAGCATGACGATCGCTGCTGACCGCGGGGTGACTGTTGCCCCAATGGTTGAAGAAACGGTGTCAGACCGTGGCGCGCGTGCGGCGCGGTGGCAGGATTATGCCGCGCTTCTGAAGCCACGCGTGATGTCGTTAGTTGTGTTCACCGGGCTCGCCGGGCTCATCGCCGCTCCGGGCGACCTCCACCCGGCGCTGGCGGTGATTGCAATCATCGCAATTGCGCTCGGGGCAGGTGCTGCGGGTGCGATCAATTGCTGGTATGAAGCCGATGTCGATGCAATCATGCGCCGCACCAAAGCGCGCCCGGTTCCCATGGGTATCATTTCGCGCGAAGATGCGATCAGCTTCGCCTTGATGCTTTCAGGCGCGATGGTTCTCACCCTAGGCCTGTTCGTGAATTGGGTCGCGGGTGGGCTGCTCGCCTTCACGATTTTCTACTATGGCGTTGTCTACACCATGTGGCTGAAACGCCGGACCGCCCAGAATATCGTGATCGGCGGGGCATCCGGTGCGTTTCCACCTGTGATTGGCTGGGCTGCGGTGACGGGTGATGTCACCCTTTTGCCGATCATCCTCTTTACGATCATTTTTCTTTGGACCCCGCCGCATTTCTGGGCGCTGTCGCTTTATGCAGCAGGCGACTATGAAAAGGCCGGTATTCCCATGCTACCGGTGACAGCGGGTGCAGAAAAAACCCGCAGGCATAGCCTGATCTATACGCTGGTGCTGTTTCCCGTCGCGCTTGCACCCTGGGCGCTTGGCTATGCCGGATGGGTTTATGGCCTGGGGGCAACGCTACTTGGCCTATTGTTTATTGCCGGTGCAGTTGACCTTGTTCGGCAACGTACTGACGAGGCTGCGCGTCGGGTTTTCGGTTATTCGATCTTTTACCTGTTCGGAATTTTCGGACTGTTGATTATCGAACAGTTGGGGAGCCTGCTTCTGTGACCGATCAAGATCAAGCCGCGCGCGCACGCCGCAACCGGGCGATTGCCCTGGCGTTAGGTGCCTGGGTGGTCCTCGTGTTTATCGCCGCGGTTGTCCGTATGGGGGGAGGCGCCTGAATGGCGGGACCTGAACCCAAGTCTCAGCTTTCGGCTGCGAATGTGCGCGTTGCCGTGTTTGCATCGCTCGTCGTTGTCGGCATGCTGGGGATGAGCGCGGCTGCGGTTCCGCTCTATCGCGTTTTTTGCCAGGTCACCGGTTTTGGCGGGACGACCCAGGTTGCCGATGCTGAAGACCTTGGGAGGCTGGAAGCGGGCGACCGCACCATAAAGGTTCGTTTTTCGGGATCGACGGCAAACGACTTGCCCTGGCGTTTCAGCCCGGTGGAGCATTCGGTCCGCATACCGGTGGGAGAGCGTCGGCTCGCGTTTTACGAGGCCGAAAATCAGTCGCGCGATGTCATTGTTGGTGTTGCGAGCTTTAATGTAACGCCGAGCGAGGCGGGAAAATATTTCCACAAAATCGCATGTTTTTGTTTTGAGGAACAACAGCTTGCGCCAGATGAAACGGCGCAGATGCCCGTTTCCTATTACCTAGATCCCGCACTCGTCGATGATCCGGTCATGGACGACGTGCACGAAATTACGTTGCACTACAGCTTTTTTTTAAGCGAACGCCGTGTTGAAGAGGCTGCGCTTCAGTCGACCGATACCGCGCGTTCAAAAGGAGCGAAATCGGGTTGATACCGGCGGCTATGCCGGATAAACCGATCAACAGATTTGAATGAATGTGATCGAATTGGTTACGGTTTTGCGGTAATCCATTCGAGATATGTTTCCCAGGCGCGGTTTATTTCGGGGTCGGTCTGGAAGACTGGAAATGAGGGCAAGCGAGCCATGTCAGGCACAAAAAATCACGATTATCACCTAGTTGATCCAAGCCACTGGCCGTTTATCGGGTCGGCCACTGCTTTCGTCATGGCGATTGGCGGCATCAACTCGATGCACGGCGCAAGCTGGGGTGGGTATCTGTTCTTTCTGGGCTTCGCCGGTGTTCTCTACACGATGTATGGCTGGTGGGCCGATGTGACCCGTGAGGCAAACACGGGCGACCACACCCCGGTTGTTCAGCTTCACCATCGCTATGGCATGATCCTGTTCATTGCTTCTGAGGTCATGTTTTTCGTTGCCTGGTTTTGGGCCTATTTCAACGCGAGTCTGTTCCCTACCGAGCAAATTGGGAACGCCTGGCCACCGGTGGGTGTGGAAACCTTTGACCCGTTCCATCTGCCGCTTTTGAACACCATGATTCTGTTGCTTTCGGGTACGACCGTGACCTGGGCGCACCATGCGCTGATCCACGGGGACCGTCAGGGCCTTAAAAACGGGCTGATCTGTACGGTGATCCTCGGCGCCTTTTTCAGCTGCGTTCAGGCTTATGAGTATGGCCATGCCGCCTTTGCCTTCAGTTGGGAAAATGGCGGTAATATCTATGGTTCCACATTTTACATGGCGACCGGGTTCCATGGGTTTCATGTCCTTGTCGGGACGATTTTCCTCGCCGTATGCCTGATGCGCGCGCTGCGGGGCGACTTCTCACCGCGTCAGCATTTCGGGTTCGAGGCAGCGGCATGGTACTGGCATTTCGTCGATGTGGTGTGGTTGTTCCTCTTCATCTTCGTTTACGTATGGCCGATCCTCTAACAATGCCATTGTTGGCTTCGTGCGCATGACGCCAGGCACGACGTCTGGGCGGTGGCGTCTCCCACTCGTTCCGACCGTGATAACGGTTGTGGCGGTGACGTTGCTCATCTCGCTCGGGATCTGGCAGGTAAACCGGCTGGCCTGGAAACAGGATTTAATCGCCAAAGCCGCAGCGCGACTTGACGCTGAACCCATACCACTCCCGTTAGCGCTTTCGGGTGACGAGGCTTTTCTGCCTGTCAGGTTTTCGGGGCGTTTTATCCAAGCCGAGCCGTTACGTTTGCCCGCGACGGGCGGCGATGGTACCCCCGGTCAGCTTCTCATCAATGCAATGGCTCTGGATGACGGGCGCCAGCTCTTGGTCGGGTGGGGCTGGATCTCGAATGCGCTCACCACCGGGACGGATCTGGCCATCCCGCGTCCGCCCGGGGGCGCGCTTGAGCTTCAGGCAGTGCTTCGCCCGCATAATGCCGGAAACCCGCTCACGCCCGGTGCAAAACCCGAGGCGCGTATTTTTTTCGCCCGCAATGTCAGCGCGATGTGGCAAACCCTGGACAATGGTGCCATGGGGGAGGTGAGCGCCGACACCGTGATATCGACCGTCATGGCGGACCGCGTCAGCTGGCGCGCTTCGGCAACGTCGGCTTCAAACGGGGCGATCCGCTCCCCTCAAGGCATTTCGTCCCCCGCCATCCAGCTTGAGATCGTCAATAATCATCTGCAATATGCTGTGACTTGGTTTGGGCTCGCGGCAACGCTCCTCGTCGTTTTCGTTCTCGACATGCTGGGAAGACGAAAGCGCTTCTCAACGGTGCGGTAAGAAAATCATCGGATCAACCAAGGTACACGTCCTTGCCGCCGCAGCCCACGCGGGCTACAGGGTATTGTCTTAGTCTTTTTGAGAAAGCGTCCGGAATTGCAGTATATTAGTACAAGGGGCCAAGCTTCCACCGTTGACTTTGAAGGTGCGACGATGGCGGGGCTCGCGCCCGATGGTGGTCTTTACATGCCCGCTGAATGGCCCAGGCTTGAAAAAGCGGTTATCGCGGGGTTTGCGAACATGCCCTACGCCGAAATTGCCGCCAGCGTTCTTGCCCCCTTTGTACAGAATTCCCTTGATGATGAGGAAGTGCGGACCTTGTGTGAAACCGCATATGGTCAATTTCACCATGCGGCCATTGCGCCCTTAAAAACGCTCGGTCATGATCTTTGGCTGATGGAGCTTTTTCATGGGCCGACGCTTGCATTCAAGGATTTCGCGCTGCAGCTGCTCGGGCTTTTGTTCGCACGATTTCTGGGGGCATCGAGGCGTCATCTGACGATACTTGGCGCAACCTCGGGTGACACCGGGTCAGCTGCGATTCATGCGCTTGCCGGGCTGGAATGCATTGATGTCTTCATGCTCCATCCAAAAGACAGGGTGAGCGAGGTGCAGCGCCGTCAGATGACCACGGTCATGACCCCCAATATTCATAATATCGCTATTGAAGGTAGTTTCGACGATGCGCAGGCGCTCGTCAAAG
>JBCDDR010000127.1:0-7672 GCA_039180205.1 Pseudomonadota bacterium
CAACCGAAGTGGAGGGGTTTTGGACCGCATGGATCGAAGGTCAGCCGGTCGGCTGCATCGCATTGAAGAAAATTCGCAAAAATGTCGGCGAAATCAAAACGATGCATACGTCCCCAAACTGGCGCAGGCGCGGTATTGCCAGCCAGCTGATGGAACATCTCATTGCGGAGGCACGGGCAAGCGGGTTCGCCCAGCTCAGATTAGAGACAGGTCACGCAGAGGCGTTTCGCCCGTCACGGATGTTTTACAGGGCATTCGGATTTGTCCCCTGGCCGCCCTACGGCGAATATATCTACGACCCGTTCAGCTATTGCATGCTGAAGCAGATTTAAGCCTGACCACGAAAGCGAACGACGGGGCCACCGCAGTTAAATTTGATAACTCGTTTTCCTGGCGTCGGCGATTTCGATGTCTCGCTGAACCCTGGTCTTGATCTCCCCACTTTTCAAACGGCGCAAATAGCTGACGAGATCGCTGCGGATCTCTTTGGACATAATTACGAGGCCAAGAACATTTGGAACTGCAGCAAGGAAAAAGAAACTATCAATCAAATCGACAATCTGTTCAGTCGATAGCACGCCCCCTAAAATTAAAGCCAGACAGTAGAAAACGCGGAAAATTAGGACCGAAATTTTGCCGTCGGGGAAGAGATAGGTCCATGCCTTCTCCCCATAATACCCCCACGATATGATTGTTGAAAATGCGAACAACAAAACCGCCACGGTGAGCACATACTGAAACCCGGAAATGACATCGGAAAACGCCGCTGACGTCATGGCGATGTCCTTAATCGGCGCACCATTGGCGTCGGTCAGCGTGTAAGCTCCCGTAATGACAATGACGAGTGCGGTCATGGTACAAACCACAACGGTGTCGATAAAGGGTTCAAGCAAAGCGACCATGCCCTCGCTGACCGGTTCGCGGGTTTTGGCCGCAGAATGCGCAATCACTGCGGTACCCACACCGGCCTCGCTCGAATAAACCGCGCGGCGCATCCCGATGACCAAAACGCCGAGCACCCCGCCTTTGACACCATCAGGCGAAAAGGCACCGTGGATGATGGTCATGATCGCTGCGGGCAGCTCCCCAACATGGCCGATGATAATTGCGAGTGCGGTGAACACATACACAACGCACATCAGTGGCACGAGTTTCGACGTGACGCGGGCGATCCCCTTGATGCCGCCCAAAATCACCAACGCCGTCAACACGGCTATGGTTATGCCATAGGTGAGACCAGCAACATCGAGCCCTTCGGTTGGTATCGGGCCAAGCCCCGATGAGGCGCGAAATTGGCTGTAAGACTGGTTTACCTGCACAAGTTGCATCGCGGCACCCAGGGCGAAAATGGCATAAAGGACACCCAATGCCTTGCCGACCGGCCACCATCCGCGCTTTGCAAAGCCCTGTTCGAGATAATACATCGGCCCGCCAGAGACGATACCATTGCTATCGACCTTGCGGTATTTCACCCCCATGGTGACTTCCGCAAATTTGAGCGACATCGCCACGAGCCCGATCAGGATCATCCAAAATGTCGCACCAGGTCCGCCGATCGCAATCGCAATCGCCACCCCGGCAATATTGCCAAGACCCACAGTGCCCGAAAGCGCAGTGGCCAGCGCCTGGAATTGACTGACCTCTCCCGGGGCATCATCGTCTCGATAAACCCCGCGCAAAATCCGGGTGGCGGCCGGGAAACATCGCATATTGATGAACCCGAAATAGATGGTGAAACCGATCATCGGTATTGCCATCCATAGCACCACCCATTCCACGGGAACGCCAAACAGATTGATTTTCGCAAATACAAAACCACTCAATTTATCGATGAGGTTTGGGTCGGCAATCTGGGTGTCGGCCACGTCTGTGTCCCCTCGTTTTCGTCGCTATTTTCATTTTTTCGTTGGTTCGCACCTTAGGGGGACAATGTGCGGGCTGGCAAGTCACGGCCAATAAACCGAGGATTCTGCGCCAAACTCAGGCAGATGATCCATTATGAAACAATGGCTTGGCTCATTCTTAGACAGTTTAAGCGCCGTCCAATCACTCAACGCTGACAATCTGTTGAATTATCATTGTTTTTGATTTTGGCATTTCGATTGCACTTGTTGGAAGCAAGGCGCGGCCTTGTAGCGTTCGCTGCTCCCCCGGTGGACGCACCGGAGATGCCATTTCAATGTATCGAAAGGGTGTCTCGAACGACAGAGTACACCGGGCCCAGTTGTGTTTCGGCCCGGTGGTAGCGTTTTAGGGCAGCCCCTCTTAGCTCTTCCCGAATTGAGAGGGTAGCTGCCCTTATTCTTTGGAACCAGTCTTTCGATAAACTGCCCTTGTTTTGTCACAACCGGTACAGCTCGATATCAGAGGCCGGATCCTATCAGATATCGCTTTTTTGGCTTGTCAGATCGACCTCTGGCATGGCGATATGCGCGTATCATGAAATCGATCGGCTGAAGGGGCTCGCGTGCATGGAGCATCGCATCCAATTTACACTGAATGGTCAATCAGTTGGCGTTGACGTCGCGCCAAACGTTTTGCTGGCTGACGTTCTGCGGACAATGTTTCGCCTGACGGGAACGCATATCGGCTGCGATACCAGCCAGTGTGGTGCCTGCACCGTTCATCTGAATGGCCGGGCAATTAAATCCTGCTCGATATTTGCGGTGCAAGTGGACGGTGAGGACGTCACCACGATTGAAGGCATCGGGACGCCCGATAACTTGCACCCGATGCAAGCCGCCTTTCAAGACTGTCACGGGTTACAATGCGGCTTCTGCACACCGGGAATGATCATGTCTGCGATTGATCTTGTCGCCCAACAAGAGCCCCTGGACGAGGCCGCAATCCGGAGCGGGCTGAAAGGAAATCTGTGTCGCTGTACGGGTTACCAGAACATCGTCGAAGCCATAGCGAAAGGCGCAGAGGCGATGGCGGAAGCAGGCCCCACAGTCAAAGAGCCAGACCATGTATGATTTCGCCTATCATCGCCCGAAAACCCTGACCGACGCGCTTGAATTTTTGCAAGACGAAGACGCCATTCCGCTGGCGGGCGGCCTGACGCTGGTTCCGACACTCAAACAGCGTTTGGCAATGCCGAGCGCGCTTGTCGATCTCAACCACATAGCCGAGCTTCAAGGGGTTCAAGAAGAGAACGGTGCGCTCACGATCGGCGCGATGACGACTCATGAAGACATGCTGAAAAATGAAGCCGTCAAACGAATGGCCCCCGCCTTATGGGAGGCGGCCAAAGTCACGGGCGACCGGCAGGTTCGCCACCGCGGAACGATTGGGGGGGTGATTGCAAACGCTGACCCCGCAGCCGATTATCCAGCGACACTTTTGGCGCATAATGCGACGGTCCAGACCACAGCCGGAGATTTTGCAGCTGAAGCGTTTTTTTGCGGACTTTTTGAAACCCCACTTCCAGAGGGTGAGCTTGTCACCGGTGTTGTCATCCCATGCAGGTCGGCGGGGGCCTATGAAAAGTTCGCCAATCCAGCATCGGGCTATCCGATCGCAGGAGTCGCGGTGGCTCAAACACAAGCAGGGTTTCGCGTCGGGGTAACCGGGGCGGCTGCGCACGCCTTTCGATGGAGCGCATGCGAAAACTGGATGAATGAGAATGCGGTCTCTGGATGGTCCGCAGAGATCTCAACGGCTTTTCGGAATGCGCCACCCGAACTCGACAGTAGCGCCTTCAACGCTGATATCCATGCGACGCCCGCCTACCGGGCATCGCTGGTGCGAACGCTTTTCTTAAGATCGATTGAGAGGTTCGTATTTTAAGCCATTGATTTAGAAAATTATTTCGAATGGATCGATATCTAACGAGACGTCCAACCGCCATCCACGGTGATCGCCCGGCCGGTCATTGAACGTCCCGCATCGCTTGCAAGGAACAGGCAAAGCGCGCCCAACTCATCCGTCTCAACGAATCGCTTGTTCGGCTGGCTGGCGAGGATGACTTCCTTCACCACCTCTTCGGCGGTCATACCATGGGCGGTGGCTTGATCGGCGATCTGGCCTTCAACCAACGGCGTTTTCACATAACCCGGGCAAATCGCATTCGCGGTGATGTTTTCCTCGGCATTTTCAAGCGCGACAACCTTCGTAAGCCCAAGGACGCCATGCTTCGCCGCAACATACGCTGCTTTATAGGGCGAGGCGACAAGCCCGTGCGCGGAGGCGATGTTGATAATCCGTCCATAGCCGCGTTCCTTCATGCCAGGCAGTGCGGCGGCAATGGTATAAAAGCTGGACGATAGATTGATCGACAGGATGGCTTCCCACTTTGCGGCAGGAAATTCCTCGATCTTTGAGACGTATTGGATGCCCGCATTATTGACCAGGATATCAACGGCGCCAAACTCTTCCTCGGTCGCGCGAATGAGGCCGGTCACCTCATCACCTTTCGACATGTCGGCACCATTATAATGGACTTTGACGCCGTATTTTTCCGCAAGCCCGCTTCTCAGCGCCTCAATCTCAGTAGCATCCCCAAATCCATTGAGCATCACATTGAGACCAGCTGCGGCAAAAGCGGTCGCAACCCCCTCACCGATCCCGGATGTAGACCCCGTAATCACAGCCGTTTTGCCCTTCAGTGCCTTCGGGTCCATGAGATCAACTGCGTTCGATTGTTGCACCTGCACAACAGGTCTCCTCTATAATTTGCGGAAAGATACGAAAGAAAGAATGAAATACTCACATAATTGCTGGATTTTCGCCATTTCAGAAAAATGATTTTAACTTTTGCTTACGCGAACTGTGTCTATATATTGTGGGTATGCGTTTCGATACGGCTAGACATGATGAAGGTCTAATTTGCTTCGGCGGATTTTTGCCATATCAATCGTGCGTGCGCCAGCGGGGAAGAGATATCAGGTGTAATTTGCCTGGAATGAAAATGCCCGATGCTGGCGACCAGGGCAGTGGAGAGTGAATGCTTTATCAATTGTATGAGTTTCAGCGTCAAGCGATGGCGCCTATGCGTGCAATGGCTGATCATGGTCAGTATATCTTTCGGAGCCCCTTCAATCCCGCGGCCTACACGCCCGGCGGTCGGGTGCTTGCCGCGGCGCTTGATGTTTTTGAACATAGCACCAGGCCCTACGGAAAACCCACCTTCGGGTTTACCAGCACGCTCATCAAGGGGAAAGAAGTTGCCGTTACCGAAGAAGTGGTCGCGCGTGCCCCCTTTGGCCAGCTCAAACACTTCAAGCGCGACACCAATCGAGACGATCCCAAAATTCTGGTGGTGGCCCCAATGTCAGGTCACTATGCCACGCTGCTCCGCGGCACGGTTGAGGCGCTGCTTCCCGATCATGAAGTTTATATAACCGACTGGCGTGATGCCAAGCTGGTTCCGATTTCCGATGGCGACTTCGATCTTGATGTCTTCATCGATTATCTGGTCGACTATTTTGGCCTGCTTGGCCCCGACACGCACGTTATGGCCGTTTGCCAACCTTCGGTTCCTGTATTTGCTGCACTTGCATTGATGGAAGAAAATGACGCGCCAAACCGCCCGGCATCAATCACGATGATGGGGGGACCGATTGATACGCGCGTCAATCCGACCGAAGTGAACCGCATGGCGACGGCACGTCCACTTGCCTGGTTTCGCCAAAATGTGATCGGTACGGTTCCACCACCGAATGACGGCATGTTTCGCAAGGTTTACCCGGGATTTATGCAGCTTGCGGGCTTTATGTCGATGAACCTGGGGAACCACATGGTTCGCCATCATGACATGTTCCGGCATCTCGTTGAAGGTGATGGTGAGAGTGCGGAATCAAGCCGGGCGTTTTATGAAGAGTATCGCGCGGTGATGGATTTGACCGCAGAATTCTATCTCCAGACCGTTGAAACGGTGTTCCAGCGGCACTTGTTGCCAAAAGGCGAAATGATGCATCGGGAACAGCTGGTGAACCCTGCTGCTATCAGCAAAACACCGATGTTTACGATCGAGGGCGAGCGCGACGATATCTCGGGCGTTGGCCAGACAAAAGCCGCTCATGACCTCACGCCGAATTTGCCTGATGATAAACGTGAGCATTATGAACAACCTGGCGTCGGTCACTATGGTATTTTCAATGGTCGCCGTTGGCGCGATCAGATCGCACCCCAGGTTCGGGATTTTGTGCTGAAGCATCGACAGTAGGCCTTACCCCCGACGGGCCCTTTTTGGTTTTCGCTATCGTCATTTGATCGGCGTGTAAATGCCGCTTGCCCTTTGCGTAAGTGTGACTACTCTCACCGCCATCTGGTAAATGTCCAAAGGGGATGTGAGGTGCAGTTGAGTTCTTTGCGCGTTGGTAAGACAATCGAAAATCACAGCCTCTTTTTCGCGGTCTTCTGCTTCGCGACAGTATCGCTCCTTGCCCAGCCCGAAGCACAGATTGAATCAGAGATCGAAGCAAAGACCCAAGATCTTCCCTATTCAGAAGCCGAGCTCAATCAGGCGATCTCGCTCAGGGACCAAGCGCTACAAGGCAACATCGGGTATGATGTCATCCGCTCGCTAACGACGGAGGTGGGCCCCCGTTTGGCAGGTAGCGAGAATGAAGCGCGTGCGCGCGACTGGGCGGTCGCAAAACTACAATCACTTGGTTTCGAAAATGTTCGGGTTGAGAAGTTCACTATTCCGGGCTGGCTTCGCGGGGATGAATACGCAGAAGTCACGTCGCCCTACCCGCAACCGCTCCGCATAACGGCACTGGGCAGCAGTGTCGCGACCCCACCGGATGGCATCACGGCACCAGTTGCCTATTTCGAAACCCTGGCCGATCTGAAGGATGCCCCCATGGGCTCGCTCGAAGGAAAGATCGCCTTCGTCTCACACGCGATGCAGAAAACACAGGATGGCTCTTCCTATGGGTTCACCGTCCCTTTACGTCGCGATGGCGCGCGTGAAGCCGCAGCACGCGGGGCGGTTGCCATCGTGATCCGTTCAATAGGTACGGATAGCCATAGAATGCCGCACACCGGCCAGATGAGCTATGGCAACGCCTTACAGAAAATTCCCGCAGCGGCCTTATCAGTACCAGACGCAGAGCAACTCGTGCGTATGATTGACGGCGGTACCGAAGTGGAAATGAAGCTGGTTCTCACCCCGAAAAGTGTGGGACCATTAACCTCGGGCAATGTGATCGTTGACATCCGAGGACGCGAACGGCCCGAAGAGCTGGTTATCATCGGTGGCCACCTCGACGCCTGGGACCTGGGAACGGGCGCTGTTGATGATGGCGCCGGTGTAGGCATTACCATGGCGGCTGCAAAGTTGATCAAGGACCTTCCCGTTGCGCCAAAACGGACAGTCCGTCTCATCCTGTGGGGATCTGAAGAAGTCGGATTGCTGGGCGCGCGCGCCTATGCCGATCGATATCAGAAGGATATTGAAAACCATATCATTGGCGCAGAGTCCGACTTCGGCGCCGGTAAGATCTGGAAGATGACCAGCCGCGTGGGCGATGAAGACCTCCCCACGATAAAGGCAATCGCCCGCGTACTTGCGCCGCTTGGTGTTGCCGAGGGGGATAACGCCGCGAGAGGCGGCCCCGATCTGATCCCACTTCGATTTCTTGGTATGCCGGTGGTGAGTCTAAACCAGGACGGACGTGACTATTTCGATCTCCATCACACACCTGATGATACGTTTGACAAAATC
>JBCDDR010000128.1:0-7559 GCA_039180205.1 Pseudomonadota bacterium
CCTTCCGCAGGATCGGAAGGTCAACGCATGCCCGGGCCGCAAGCAGGTCTTCGGGTTTGCCCTGAAAGAACGGTGCGTCGGTTAAAACCGAAAGACATGTCGCGCCCGCGTCGGCATACGTCCTCGCGAGGATGGCCGGGTCGAAGTCGCCCCGGATCAGGCCTTTCGACGGGCTTGCTTTCTTGATCTCACAAATGAGGGCGGGCGGTCTCTGCTTGGAACTCTGGATAAGCGCGTTGGCAAACCCTCGCGGCGCAGGCATTCCCCTCGCGGTCGTTTCAAGCGTTTTTTGAGAGACGCGTTCTTTTTGTGCGCTGATCGTGCGCCGGGTTTCCGCACAGATTTTTGCGAGCACATCAGGAGTATCCGGAGGGTTGCAGTGTATAACCTCAGGCATGAGAGCTTTGCCCCTTTTCTCGCACATGCGACGCCGCCGCCCATGATGCCAGGGTTTTGGCCGCTTGCCCGCTGTCGATTGCCGCTTCAATGGTTCGTGCAGCCGCCGCCAGATGATCGGCTCGTCCCGCCACAACGAGAGCTGCCGCGGCGTTCAATACACATATATTTCGGTAGGCATTGGCTTTGCCGGCGACCAGTGCGCGGATGGCCTCCGCATTTGTTTCCGCGTCGCCACCTTTGATGGCATCCAGTGGTTCGCGCTCAAAGCCAGCATCTTCGGGTACCACCTCAAAGCGCGTCACGACTCCCTCGCGGAGTTCGGCCACTGCGGTTGGGCCTGAAAGCGCGAGTTCGTCCAACCCGTCCGCACCATGCACCACCCATGCAGCCTGACATCCGATGCGCGCCAAGGTATGGGCCATCGGTTCAATCCACTCTTTTGCATAGACGCCGACGAGCTGAAAAGGGGCGGCCGCCGGATTGACCAATGGCCCGAGCAGATTGGCGATTGTGCGAATGCCCATCGCTTTGCGAACCGGCGAGACATGGCGCATTGCCGGGTGATAATTCGGTGCCAGAAAAAAGGCGATATTTGCCGCCTCAAAGCAACGCTTGATCCCATCTGCATCCAGGTCGAGCTTGATGCCGAGCGCTTCCAACACATCAGCGGACCCCGATTTTGAAGACATCGCCCGGTTGCCATGCTTGGCAACAGGAACACCGGTGGCGGCGATTAAAATCGCGGCACCCGTCGAAATGTTGAGCGTACCCGCCCCATCACCACCGGTTCCGGCCGTGTCAATTGCACCTGGTGGAGCGAATGCAGGTTTCGCAACCTCTTTAAGTGCGCGCACGGCACCCACCAAAGCGCCGACGGTTTCTCCCTGCATTCGGACTGCGGTCAGGTAGGCGGCGACGGCTTCGGGGGTCGCGTCACCACGCATGATAACCTGAAACGCCGCATAGGTATCCCCCTCATCGGCAACCCGACCCGCAAGCAGATCGTTCAGGTGAGGGGTCAGTCCCGTCATAATGCGACGACCTCTTTCTTCTGGACATGTTGAGGGGTGACGCCACAGATTTTGAGAAAGTTCGCCAATAGATCATGCCCGTGCGTTGTGGCGATACTTTCGGGGTGAAACTGAACCCCATGGAGGGGCAGTGATGTGTGGGCGAGCCCCATGATCAAACCGTCATCACTTCGCGCGGTTATGCTCAGCGTGTCAGGAAACCCTTCTTCTTCAACAATCAGGCTATGATAACGGGTGGCGACGAACGGTGATGGCAGGTTGGCAAAGACACTCTGCCCGTCATGGGTGATCGGGCTCGTCTTGCCGTGCATCACTCTTGGCGCACGCGCCACGGTTCCCCCAAAAACCTGACCGATAACCTGGTGGCCAAGACAGACACCGAGGAGCGGGATTTTTCCCGCCAGGCGTTCTACCAGTTCGAGGCAAATCCCCGCCTCGTTCGGTGTACAGGGACCCGGCGAGAGAATGATCCCCTGCCACTCGCCATCGATAACGTCATCAACGCCGAGCGCGTCATTGCGATGCACGACAACATCCGCGCCGAGCTCCCCCAGATAGTGAAAAAGATTGTAAGTGAAGCTGTCGTAATTATCGATCAGGAGAAACATGGCTCGTATACCAAATGCAAACAATCACGATTTGGTACGCGCTCAAAGCAAACGGCGCAAGGGGAGGCCACCTGATGGGCTTTGAAGATCATGGTAAAGAGTCTTTAAGGCAACATCCGCTATGGAACCAAAGTGTTTGGCAAAGTCAGGGATTGCCAAGCTGTCAATTTCATCCCAATCCTTAACGACTTCAAGAAATCAGAACACGGATCTCAAATTTCAGCGATGTCAGGCCCGTACCAATTTCAGAAACGCAGATCCCCTGCAGGCACGCTCCCTGTGGGTGAGCGTGACGATGCGTGGCCAAAATTTGAGAAGTCGAATAATGGGTCAAAGGTCGTTCGGAATGCGATTTTCATTCCGGAAAAGCCGAAAGCCCAGCGCCGCACCAATCAGGTTCGGGTTCAACGCCGATCTGAGGGCTGGTTCGCAAATGCGTCCAATGCCTTCAAAACACGATTTGTTCTTTCGGCGCTGCTGGCATTGTTGCTTCTCCCGGCGGTCGGGCTTTTCTGGCCTGCACAAAAGGGCGCAGACGGGCCCGTTGCCAGAGGGACGATCGAGATTGACAAGGATCTCCTCGCGAGGTTTGCGGCATTAGATCAGCGAAACGACCAGTATGCGCGGGGAAGCCGCGTTCGACTTGCGCTGCCCATTGCCTCAAAAGTTCAGACAGATCCTGCCGTCGCCGAAACCGATGCTGAACCGGGTGCAGACCCACACCATCCGGCATCCGAAATCGATGCGCGGTCACTCGCCCATGTGGCCGACATTGCGGAGCCGTTGCGCCTTGCTTCGCTTGATGTTCCGCAAAACAACCCCACAGGTCGGCTTTGGCGCGATTCGCCCGAAACGGGTGTCGGGGTAGCGCTTGATACGTTGCCGCGAAACGCCGCTGACGAAATCGTACTGGAGACCAACGGGTTTGCTGCGCATCGCATTGCCTTCCAACCGGGGGGGCGGCCGCTTGTTGCCATCATCATTGATGACGTGGGAATGAACCGAAAACAGGCACGTCGGGCCATTGATCTGCCTGGATCGGTTACGCTTGCGATGCTTCCTTACGCGCCAAAGCTGAAGCGGCTTGCCTTAAGGGCAAAACAAAGAGGCCATGAGCTGTTGGTCCATATGCCGATGCAGCCAAAAACAGCTAATGACCCCGGCCCTAATGCGTTGTTGGTGGGCTTGACCGAGGCTGAACTGATCCGCCGTATTGAGTGGAATTTGACCCAATTTCAGGGTTTTGTCGGAATCAACAACCATATGGGAAGCCTTTTCACCGAAACTCCGGCACCGATGCGTCAGCTTTTCCGCCGGTTAAAATCGGGTGGCTATATGTTTGTCGACTCGCGTACAACCGCGCAGTCAGCCTCGGTGGAGATGGCGGAACGGTTCGACGTTCCCTTTGCCGAACGGGATATATTCCTCGACAACCATAAAGTTGCGATCGAAGTCGCGGCACAGCTTGAAAAACTGACGCAAAAAGCACTTGCTAATGGCACCGCCGTTGGGATCGGTCACCCGCATAAAGTGACGATTGATGCGATTGCTGCGTGGGCACCCACCTTGGAGGCGCGCGGCGTTGATCTCGCCCCCATCAGTGCAATCGCGGAGGCACGCGGTACGCCGCTGTGGCGCACGGCGATTGCCGAGGCGGCATTTCAATAAGTACATTGAGAACTCAACCGCTCTTGGTGATGTTCAGCTGGATTGCTCGCGCGCGCGTTGTTTCGCATCCTCGACCGCCGCAAACAGCGCGCCGGCTTTTGCCTCGCATTCTCGTTGTTCCGCAAGAGGGTCGCTATCAGCGACAATACCGGCACCCGCCTGGACGTGAACCTCTCCATCTGTCACAATCGCAGTTCGGAGGACGATGCAGCTATCCATCGATCCATCCGCCCCGAAGTAACCGACCGCGCCCGCGTAAACACTGCGCCGGGAAAGTTCTAGCTCATCGATAATCTGCATCGCGCGAATTTTGGGTGCGCCGGAGACGGTACCTGCGGGAAACCCTGCAAAGAGCGCATCAATTGCGTCTCGGCCTTTCGCGAGTTGACCCACAACATTCGATACAATGTGCATGACATGCGAATAATACTCGACCGTGTTTCGCGCCGTGACCCGCACCGTTGTTGGATCGGCGACACGTCCGACATCATTTCGCCCGAGATCAAGCAGCATCAAATGCTCGGCAAGCTCCTTGGGATCGGATAACAAATCCTCCGCGAGCAGTGCATCTTCTTCAGGTGATTTACCGCGGCGTCGCGTTCCGGCGATTGGCCTGATCGTCACCTCTTCACCGCGCAAGCGAACCAGAATTTCGGGTGAGGACCCCACGATAGCGAGGTCATTGAATTTGAGGAAATACATGTAGGGGGAGGGGTTTGTCCGCCGAAGTGACCGATAAAGCTCAAAGGGGGGAAGGTCGTAGAATGCACTAAACCGCTGCGAAAGGACGACCTGAAAAATGTCGCCCGCTGCGATATATTCCTGCGCGCGTTCCACCATCGATTTATATTGCGAAGTCGTTGTGTTCGATTGCCAATCGGTTGGGATATACGGTGCGTCGTTGCGCTCAGAGGACAGCGAAAGACCCGCCGATAATTGCTCGCCTGCGCGTCTGAGCCGCCCGCGCGCGCGGTCGAAGGCTTCTTCAGCGCTCAAGCCGGTCTGAGGCCTGACGGGGACTGCAAATGTAATCGTTGCATCAACGGCGTCGAATATTGCAAGCAATCGGGGGCGTACGAATATGCCGTCGGGGAGAGCGAGGTCGTCCTGCGCCGGTTGTCCGAGGTGTTCATAATGCCGGACCATATCGTAACCAAGGTAGCCCACAAGAGCCGCTGCCGATGGCGGCAACCCTTCGCGCACATCAATCTCGGCATCATGGCTTAACTGGCGAAGGGCCGCGAGGGGCTCAGAATCAAGTGCGTGCATACGGTCGATTGCGGCGGCATCATCTCCGTGCACATGGGTCTTGCCATCTTTCGACTCCCAAATCAGATCAGGGTCGAAACCGAGAATAGAGTATCGCCCGCGGATGGCCCCTCCTTCGACGCTTTCGAGGAGAAACGCATAACGCTCATTCTTGCCCAGCTTGAGATACAGTGAGACCGGTGTTTCGAGGTCGGCAAGCATCCGTTCGATCAAGCACTGCGAGCGACCGGCCTCATAGTGCGATCGGAATTGTGCAAAATCGGTATCGCTTGCGGTTGACGCCGATTGAGGTTTGCCTTCGCCAAACACGCAAATGCCTTAACGTCCGTCGTCAAGGCGTTTACGAACCTCGGCCAACAATGCCTGGTTGATCTGGATATCGGCATTGTTGCGAATATGCTGCAGGAACTGTCCGGATACGTCGCGAGGGAGCTGTTCTTCAATGCGGCCGCGCACAAATCGCGCGAGCTGTTCATTTTCGGACAGCGATCCCTCATTGATCTCATTCAGCCGCATGACAATCACGCCGTCACCCGAAGCGGCGGGTACAATCGAGAGCTCACCGGGCGCGAGCTCAAACATTTTTTCGGCGAATGAGCGCCCGGCGACATCGACGCCACCCAGCTGATGGCGTTCCAACCGGAAATTCGTATCGTAAACCAGGTTATCAGAGACGGCGAGCGAGATAAAATCCTCTCCAGCGCGCGCTTTTTCCAGAATCTCGTTCGCAAGTTGCTCAGCTTTATCCTTCCGCCGAACGGAAGTAAGCTGTTCGACAAGGATAGAACGAACTTCGTCAAGCGGGCGGACGACGGGGTCAAGAATTTCCGACACAGCAAACACGAAATACCCATCGTCGCCGATAAGTTCGATTTCAACTTCACCAAGAACATCGCGCGCAAAAACAAGCGGCAACGCCCCTTCGGGAATTTGCGACTGGGTGTTTCGCGTACCATTGACATCGCGGCCCTGCTCATCGAGCGCCGCCACCTCGATAATATCGATCCCGAGTGCTGCCGAAATATCCTCGAGTGACGCACCGGTCACAAGCTCATCTTCGACTGTTGCGCGCAAATCGGCGATACGCGTTTCAACGCGCTCGGCGCGAAGGTCGCTTAAAAGCTGATCGCGAACATCCGTCAGGGTGCGTTCTTCCCCGGGCTCAATCGCGTTGACGAGAAAAATATGCCAGCCGAGGTCTGATGAAGCCGGTTCGACCAACCCGGGTTCCCCTTTTTTAAATACCGCGTTCGCGACGTCTTCACCGAACGAGGCTTCCAGATCGCCCTTGGTCTGCTGGCCAAGCGCAGTTTCGTCTGCAGAAAGGCCGGCGACTTTATCAGCCACCTCAGCAAAGCTTTCGCCTGCTTCGATCTGGTCGAAAACACGGCGCGCCTCGCTTTCGGAGCCAAGCACGATCTGGCTGACATCGCGCAGTTCGGGGATGTTATACTTGTCCTTATCAAGCGCGTAGCGGGTCTCTAAATCTTCCTCGCTGATCTCAATCGTGGGCGAAATTGCGTCACTGGTTAGAGGTATAAACCGAAATCGGCGGCGTTCAGGTGTTAAAAAACGGTCGGCCTCGGCCTCATAATAGGCCTGGAGATCTTCGTCGCTTGGGGCAGGGGTGTCGCTGAATTTCGATGCCGGAACGCGCACGATCGTCGCGACACGCTCTTCGGTGTAAAACTTCATTTGCGCTTTGAGGAGTTTTTCCGGAACAGATATAGGGGCATTGATCGCATCGAACAGCTGTCGCCTCGTCAGGTCACCCCGAACATCCTCAACCAACTGAGCGCGTGAGGCTCCTTGCTGGTTAAGCAATTGATCGAGCAGGACTTCTGAAAACGTACCGTTGAACTGAAATGCCGGTATGCTCGCAATTTCTCGCCGCACCTGATCATTCGAGACGGTAACGCCTTGGTTTTCCAGCCAGTTTGAAAGCACGCGCGCATCAACAAGACCGCGCAGAATGCGTTCATCAAGCCCTTCACGTAAGGCTTGGCCATTGCTGAAATTAACGTCTTCCTGCTGTCGTGCGCGGATCTCCCGCTGCCAGACGCGTTCGAAGGTTGGCACGGATATCTTGGCCTTACCAACTTGGACAACGGCGCGGCCACCCGCGCCCCCAAAAGGATCGCCAATTCCCCAGATCACAAAGGCAGCGATTAGCAACCCAAGGATCAACAATACAAAAAAGGAGTTCAATCCGCCGCGGATCTTCGACAGCATAAACTTGCGCTTTCTTCAGCTTCTCGTGATAGGTGAGCGCCTATGGCAAATGGGAACCGGCCATAACCGCGTGATCTGTCGCTCTAGCGCGCAAGTCCGCCATAATCAAGGCTGGAAGAGATGAGGAGAAGGTGATGGCGAAACAATTGATCGTTGGAAACTGGAAATTGAATGGGACGAGGGCAGCCCTCACCGAAAGCGCACAAATCGCGAAAGGCGCAACCGCCGGGACCGCGATCGTTGGGATCTGCCCGCCTTTCACATTGCTCGATCCGATGGTCAATCAGCTGTGTGCGCTCGGTTCTTCGATCATGGTCGGTGCGCAGGACTGTCATCCCGCCGGGTTCGGTGC
>JBCDDR010000129.1:0-7394 GCA_039180205.1 Pseudomonadota bacterium
AAGTATATTAAAGTTGGTGCAATTAGAGAAAAAAATAGTTACCAATTCAATGTTCATAAAAGATTTCATTCCCCGAAATCGATATACCGAGAATTTTTATCGCCAAATATCCATATATTCAAATATAAAGAAAAAAATGAGAGATTCTTTACAATATGTAAAAACGCGATTGAGGGTTCTAAATCAAGATCTTCAAGTTGTAAATCATATTTTACACACGGTCAATTCGTTGTTCAGGTAAAAGTTGGAAAAGATTACTTAGAGAACTTCAGTTTAATTATGAAAATCATCGAAAATAAAATCGACGAATGGCGCAGCAATTAGTCAGGCGGAAAAATGTACAAGATACCCTTACGAGGCGTGCTTTACGGTGATCCAGAAGAAATTCTCAGGATAATTGAGAGGTATGAGCGGGAAAAAGATTATCCGGGTTTTTATGAGTTTATTTCTAATGTACTCGGATTGATAGAGGCAGTTGAGGCCGGGAATGTGGTCTCGCAGCTTGATGACAGCTATCGCGAGGCAGCGTAGGGCAAAGGCTTCCAGGGCGGGCTGACTGCGCGGCGCCCGATCGGGTTTTTGGTGCGTTGAAATCCTGCCACGTCTGCCACATGCTTTATTTTGCAGCAATTCGGTCTGTCGCACGAATTCGATACCTGACACACACGCTTAGGCGCGACGACACCCTGGTTGGCCCTGACCCTAAGATGCTGACGCGAGCCTAGTGCCGCTGCGCCTCAAGCCGACCCAGACAATTCTCAATCTCCTGGTGGAAACGGGTGTTGCCTGCAACCTCCACGATCTTTTGCCTCATCATATTGGGCAGGCGGCCGAACTCGGTAGCCGCGCCGGTAAAGGTGCCATGGAGGGGGTTAAACTTACCGCCTGGATCGCGAGCGAGCTTTTCCCAGACTTCAAAAGGCTTGCCTTTGCCCGATAGCGCGACTTCAAGCCGTCGAAACATAACCGCGCCCGCGAACGCGGACTGGTCAACATTCGCCCACAAACCGGGCCCCGCAATCGGATAGCAATGATTGGCGGCGGCCATGACATTTATCGATGGATTATCCACCCGATAGGTACGCCCACTGGCCACCCGATAGTCGCCAAAAGCGGTCTGTTGGACGTTTGTTTCCATTGACTGGATCGAACCGCCAACCCCGGCACCGGCATCCATCCCCTGGCGAACACCGGCCAGTTGTTGGGCAAGTGTTGGCGCGAACGAATTCATCGGTTGCCCCTGCCCCTTGAGCTTGGCCTCTACCTGTTGCCCCACTTCGGCCAAATCACGCTCAATTTCGGCATCGGTCACCGCGTTGTGTAAAATGCTGTTTTGCGGTTTTGCTGCTGCCTGCTCTAAATTTCGGTAGGCATGGCGCTGCAGGCTCATATCCAAGTTGAGTGTCTGAGGCGGTGCGCCGCCGGGCGGATGGGCCTGAACCTGGATTTTATAGGCGTTCGGCGAACGCGTTACGGTAACAGCCATCGATATTCCCCCCGTCGCTATCTTGCGAATTCCAGCGCAAGCCATATCACATCACAGCAATGTCCGCATTCTATTCCCACCGACCAGCCTAAGCCCTGTTCACAAACAGTTTTCGGAACCGCGCGCGTTCAATGAGCGGACGAGCGAAAGCAACCAAATCTTGACGATTTTCAGTAACACTCGCCTCACAAACGAAGTTTTCGAAGTTGGGTGTTGCGTGAGCTGACGATAAATCGGTCGTCACGGCCACCCTTTTGGATAATGGGGCGGATGCTGATGAACGCGATGGCAGACAAATTCGACAAAGCAGAATTGCTTGATGTGATTTCAGGCGCACTCCTCACCGCCACGAACAAGTCCGCTTTATCCGAGCCGTTGACCCCGGCGTCTGGCATGCGGACCCCCGCAGAATGGGACTCGCTCTCGTTTGTTCATGTGTTCCTCGCGGTTCATGAGGCATTCGGGCTCGAACCCGAAGATGATGATGCAATTCAGTTTACCAGCGTTGACGGGATATCCGAGTTTTTGAACGCCGTTCTCTAAAGGTCTGCACGCTGTGTCATCACTCCACCAAACAATAGCTGATCGGCTTTTCCGTGCTCCTGATCATGTCGTAGTGGGCGCGTTTGAAACCGCCAGTGCGCTTACCGCGCGCGAACTTGTTCACCTCATAATGGAGCTGGGCGCAGGTCCGCTCGCAGGTACCAAGCGCATAGGGGTCCTAAGCAATCAGCGCCCAGAGGCAATCATTGCCGTCTTGGGATGCTTTTTCGCTGGCGCAACATTCGTTCCCCTGAATCCGAAATTTCCGAAAGAGCGTCTGCGAAAGGTCGCCCGCCTTGCAGGTGTCGAATTGATTTTGTGTGATCAAACAACGAGCGATCTGGCAGAGGACTTCGGTTTGGCTTCGGTGGATATCTCCAAGCTGCGGCGTGAAGCGTTTCCCGCTGCTGAACCACAAACCCGATTGAGCGTACCCGACACCTCGCAACCTGCTTACATGATGTTTACGAGCGGGACCACTGGCGACCCAAAGGGCGTCAGCATTTCGCACAAAAACCTGGCGAGCTATGTTGCGGGCATTACCAGTCTGATTGATTTCCCTTGTGGTGCGCGCTTCAGCCAGCTCTTTGATCTCAGTTTCGATCTTGCGATGCATGACATATTTGTTTGCTTCGCCACGGGTGGTACGCTCGTCATGCCTACCGCACTCGATCTGATGATGCCTGCCGCCTATGTGCGCAAAAAAAAGATCGACGTTTGGTTCTCGGTCCCGGCGCTTGCGGCTTCGGCCGGAAAATCGCCAGGAAAGGAAGGCGACCACACGTTATCACTCGCACTGTTTTGCGGGGAAATGCTGCCGCGCGATTATGCGCGATCGGTGATGACCCTCTGCGCTCCAGATGCCGAAATCTGGAACCTATATGGCCCGACCGAAGCGACAATTGCCTTCACGGCCCATCGCTTTGATGAAGCATTTGACACCGCCCCCGATGTTCCCATCGGGCATGGCTTTGGTGCAAATCAAACGGCGCTGCTAGAGAGTGACGGGACAGTTAACGAAGCCCCGGACCCAGGGAGCGAGGGTGAACTGTTGCTGGCCGGGCCCCAAGTCTTTGGAGGATATGAACCGCAACACGCCTCACCATTTTTGAGCGTCAACGGTACATCCTATTATCGCACCGGCGACCGGGTTTCGGTTTCGCCGAAAGGCTATCACTTTCGCCAACGGATGGATGATCAGCTCAAGGTGCGTGGGTTCCGCGTTGAAGCCGCCGAGATCGAGGCCGCCTGCCGCGCACATTTATCAATGGACGAGGTCGCCGCCATTGTCGCTGGAGATGAAAGCCAGACGCATATCATCGCGTTTTATACAGGTGGCGACAGCAAACCGGAGCCAACTCCGTTGGAAGCCTACCTGCCCGATTATATGATCCCGCGTGCCTTTCACCGGCTCGAAAAAATGCCGCGGAACGCAAATGGAAAAACCGACCGTAAAGCGCTCAAGGGACTGTTATCATGACCGCGCGCGCCGGGTTCCTCATCTGGGCGATTGTGCTCATTCTGTTTGGGTTGATCGGCTACACCCGGCAGACCTTCAATGTGCAGACATCATATCTCTGCCTCATGGCAAAGGTGCGCTCAGATACGCCGCCGCCGGACATCATGTTTCTCGGCAGCTCACGCATTGGGTCGGCGATTGATCCCGTTTATGTGCAACAAAAGCTCTCGAAAGCCCTCGACCGCCCCGATCTGACCGTTGAAAAATTCGCGATCCTCGCAAGCCAGCCCATGCAGTATGTCGCGACTGTCAAAGAGATGCTGGCCAACCGCGGGGCACCCGATGTGGTCGTCATGCTGCCGCCCTACGGCATTGTCGAGGAACGGGTGTTTGACGGAAATCGGTTGTTTTGGGGGCGCACCGCAATCATGACCGATCTCGACATTCTTGAAGACATCAAAACCTCGTTCCACGCGCAGGATCCTCTGCCCCTATGGCGACGCATATCGCATGCCGACTGGCAATCGATGCCAGAAATCTGGCTGAAACGCGCGTCCGAAATGATCTATGCTGCCGTTGCGGAAGTCCCTCGCCGGGCGAACAATGATATCGTCGGCTGCCCCGATGATCGTCGTGACAGCCTTGTGGCGACCTACACCTGGCCCTATGGCACAATCAGTGATGACGCGGACCCGCGCGAACATCCGGATATGTTCTGGCTCGATGCTGATGGCCATGAGGAAGCACAAAAAACGGCCGATCAGCATTTGTCTTTCGATGCCTCGAGTGAAGAGCGTCAGCTTGAAGTTGCTGCGATCGAGACACTCGTGAAGGCACTTGAGACTGCAGGCGCGGATACCATTTTTACGCTGATGCCGACCTATGGGCGTGAGGCCGTTGAACCTGTCACCAAGACCTCGCTCAAAGCCGCCTTTCCGGACACTCCCCTGGTTGATAGCTATGACGCTTTTGAGGGGCTCGACCTCGACACCCGGCGCGAAACCTTTCGCGATAGCAAGCACTTCAATCTTATCGGCGGGAAATATATCAGCCAATTCTGGGTCAAAACACTCGAGGCGAGGTTGAAATGACCGACCCGCTGATCCACCTGATCGCACTGCTGATCACCTTTGTTGTTGCGACGCTGTCTCGGCACCGCTGGAACGCCGCCCTTTTGACGGGCTCTGGCGCGGTGTTTCTATGGATACTCTCCCCGCTCGCTGCGGTTTTTGTTGCTGCCATGGGGGTTGAAGCGATCATTCTCGTTTATGCCCTGAAGCTTCGCCCCCGCAATGATGCTTGGCGCAAATACCTGCCCTATATTCTATTGCCGAATTTTTTGTTCGTCGACTTTCATAGTGACCTTTTGGGCTTCAACATCCAAACGCTCGCGATCAGTTTTTCGACAATCCGTATCTTCATGACCACCAAACAGCTTTTGAGCTGCCGCACGCCGGTGCGTGTCGCGGATGCCCCCTGGCTTTTTGTGGCTGGATTTTATTTGCCCGCCCTGATCGTTGGGCCCGTCTTTTCGGCCACAACCCTGCGCGATCAGGAAACCTCCGGATCGATGGCGAGCATTGATCTAAGCGCCCATACCAACCTTTTGCTCGGGCTCATTCTGGCGCTTTTGGTCAGTCCAACCCTGGTCAACTGCGCTATTCTTGCCGGCGCGATCGGCCCCTATGGCCTACCGCTTGAAATGGTGTTCAGGTTTCTCAATCTCTTCGCGGCGTTCTGGGGGCAATCGCTCATCGCTGAACAAAGCGCGCGATTCTTTGGCCACAGCATTCCGCAGAATTTTGACAAACCCTGGCTTGCCAGAGATATCCGCGAATTCTGGGCCCGGTGGCATCGTTCAATGGCACAGTTTGTCACCCAATATATCTACCTGCCGCTCACCTTGAAAAAAGTCCCTGCGCGCGTCGCTACGATTGGCGCGTTTCTGTTCATGGGAATCTGGCACAATCTTTCGCTCGGCTATGCGATCTGGGGCGCAGCGCATGGCATTCTTCTCGCCTATTGGCCAACCGGGGAACGGGCGCGCCGGTTCGTGGTTTTAGAGCGCGCCGTGTTGGTGATCGCCGTTGTCGGGCTGTCCTATACCGCAAACTATGCAGGAGTTTGATATGTCGCAAACCGAACAAGCTGCTGAAATCAAGAAGCCTGAAACAGCCGCAACTTCGCCGACCCGGCAGGAATGGATGCGGATATTCCTTTTGATTGCTTTCGCCTTTCTCTTGATGATCTTCGTACAGCCCGGCCTCGTTGAATCGCCCTATAACGAATTCTAAATCGAAGGTCGGGAAACCAGATGACATTTCATATTATCGCCAGCACAGGGCGTACAGCGACGACTTACATCGCCGCGCGGCTCAATGAGGGCGATGGCATTGCTGCAACCCATGAAGGGTATCTCGGCTCAGACAAATCGAGTGCTCCGCTCTTGCCTCTCATCAACCTGGAGAACCGCCAGGCGTTTCAATCGCCCGAGGCAGCAGAAAAAACGGTATCGGAAAAGCGGAGCGATGATGTGATCGAAACCGCGCTCGAAAAAACCGGCGCCGAAACGCTCATCGATGTCGCCTATTACAACCCCATGATCGCGTCGGCGCTTTTACAGGCACATCCCACAATGCGTGTGATTGGCATTTTGCGGGACTGTGAAAGCTTTGTGCGTTCCGCAACAACGATCACCGGCGAGGACCCCATGCCTGTCGGTTGGCCCGATGCCGACAAATCTTTGTCCGATCGCGAGAGGTTTATTGCGATGGGCCGCATCCGTCCTGGCCGGGGCGATGAAGCCTACGAAGCATGGAAAGATTGGTCGGCAATCCGCAAAAATATCTGGCTTTGGGAGGCGACCAATCGGCGCTTGATTGATGCTGCAAATTCAGCGCCGGACCGGGTGCGCCTGATTGGCTTTGAGGCGCTAAAACAAGACCCCAATGCCTTTTGGTCCGCCCTCGCGAACCACCTTGGCATCGCAAGGCCGCCCGTGGAACCGAGCAGCCCTCAATCAGATTCTTTTCGAAATGTAAAGATGGGGGCTTTCCGAAATGCAAAGGCCGGCGGTTATCAAATTGGCCCATCTTCCGAATGGACAGAGGACGAGCAGGATGCGCTACAAGAGGCAACTGACGCAATTAGGCGCACAGCAAACCTCAAACGCGCCGCGTAACGCAGCGGCCTACTAAATAAAGTTGATGATCGAAATCTCGTTGAGTGTTCCCAGCACCCGATAAGATGCCTGCAATGCCGTCTGATTGGCGTTGAGATCGGTGATCGCTTTCGTCATATCAACGTCTTCTATTGATCCAATAAACTCCTCCAGGAAAAAAGACCGGTCGGTTAGTTCATTGACGGTTTGCTCAAGGTTTGCGGCGCGCAAGCCATTGAGCGTTTGGGCATTTTGCACCTGTGTGACTGCCAGATCGAGCGCGGCAATTTCGGTTTCGAGAAAACCCCGCTGGGTATCGTTTAATTGACCCGAAAGCGGACCATCAGGGCCTACGTGAAAATCATACAGACGCTGGTAAACCGCAAAAAGTGGTTCGGCGACATCGCTCGCCAACTGTCCAAACTCAAGGTTGAGCGAATCATCGATGCGCGCGACGGACCGAACCTGATCATTTTCAAAAGCTTCGAACGCATCGGGGAGAAGGGCAAGATCCTCGATGGTATCGACATTGACCGGCGGAATTGATGTCCTTGATCCGGAAAAGAGAAAACTATTGCCAAAACGCGTATTGAGTGAGCTAACGGCCATCGAAAAACTTTCCGAAAGAATGGCATCAAAACCTTCAACCGAGCCGAGTGCGGTTGCTTCCAGAAGCGTCTGACGAAGATCGCGCGTGCCATCGACCAAGTTCGTGAGTTGAGCGTCGGCGGGTGCAACTCGCCGAC
>JBCDDR010000130.1:0-7385 GCA_039180205.1 Pseudomonadota bacterium
CTGGTCATCATACACCATGCGTTTGAACAGCCGCGCGTTTTTTCCGGTTCCCAGAATTTGCGAAATCAGTTCGAAATCCGCGCTTTCCACGGTACCGATTTCGGGCGTATTCCATACCTTCACGATACGGGTGAGCGGAACGTTATCCTGCATGACTTCACGACGTTCGCCATCCAGCTCGGGTATCCAGCGTTTCTTTTTGACTAGCGGTTTGCCGGGCGGAATATGCCCGAAAAACTCATTCATCTTCGCCTTTGCGGTGGCGACATCAATGTCGCCTGCAAGGACGATGACGGCGTTCGACGGCCCATAATATTCCCTGAACCAGCTCCGCACATCGTCAAGCGTCGCCGCGTTCAGATCGTCCATCGAACCAATGACGGTCCAGCTATACGGGTGCCCCTTGGGAAAGGTGTTCACTGTTACCCGTTCAAACATCCGCCCATAGGGTTGACCTTCGCGCTGGCGCTTTTCGTTTTGAACAACGCCGCGCTGTTCATCGAGCTTGTCCTGAGTGATTGCCCCAAGCAGATGACCCATCCGGTCCGATTCCATCCATAAAATGAGATCGAGCGCGGGCGTCGGTACGTTCTGGAAATAATTGGTACGGTCGTTGTTGGTGGTGCCATTGAGCGTTGTGGCCCCCACCTTTTCCAGCGGCCCAAACCATTCATCGTCGTAGTTTTCGGTTCCGTTGAACATCAAATGTTCAAACAGATGGGCAAATCCGGTTTTTCCCGGTTTTTCGTCCTTCGAGCCCACATGATACCAGACATTCACCGCAACAATCGGCACCTTGCGATCGGTATGCACAACCACGGTGAGCCCATTATCCAGCGTGAAGGTTTCATAGGGGATGGCGACTTCGGCCCCTTTCGATGCGGTTTTGCTTTGCGCCAAAGCCGGGACGGTACCCGCGAGGGGCAGAATAGAAAGTGCACAAGCGCACATCAGCGCGCGTCCGAACTGGTTCAGTCGCAATAACATCAACGGATCTCCCAATCTGGTTTCAACTGTGGTTTTATAGGTGGACGGATTTGGTCTGTACCATTCAGGATAAAGACTGTTGTTCCGCACTGACTAGCGGACCGCAACCGCAAAAGCCACGCAAACTAGGCATAGGTGGGGCAAAAAAACATCGCGCAAAAACCGCGTGAGTCTGCAACCGCCTCGTCCGAAAGCAAGACTGCTTGCGGTAAAGCGTTGGTAAGATGCGGTTGAGGTGTGCGGATCAGCGGGATAATTTTTTAACCGGCAAGCCTTTGCCCAAACAGAAAGGCCGTGCAACCCCCACTGGGATCACACGGCCTCCTGTTTTCCAGGATAGCGACGATAAGCGCTAGGGCACGCGCTTTGCGTAGCACGAACCGCCAGCGGCTTTGAGCGCGTCGCAAACCTCGTTCGCATCAGCTTTTTCGGCAAAAGGCCCGGCTTGCAGACGGTAATATGTAGTGCCGTTTACGTCTGCGGAAGCGATAAACGGGGAAAGTCCCGCGAACGCTTCCCCCATGCGGCCAACGAGTCGATCCCATTCGACATCGGCATTTTCACGATTGCGGAAAGATCCGATCTGCAGTCGCCAGTTATCGGCGACGCCGGTGAGGCCAGGTCCCTCGTCCGCCATCGGGCGCGGATTGATGTTTGACGACGATGCGTCCTCCGGCGCGGCGGATTGCGCTACGTCATTCGCTGTAGATCCCGCGGCCGCTTGCGGTGTCGGCACCGGCGCAGCATCTATCGTTCCGGCGGCATTCGCAGGCAGTTCTGATACCTTTGCTTCTGATATCAATGGTTCTGATTTCGATGGTTCTGGCGCGGTTGGTCTCGAAGGCCCAGCCGCCGCAGGGGCAACACGGGTTTCGGCCGGCGCCTGGCGGACCTGCGCAATCTGGGTGCCTCCAATGCTCGCCGCATTCTGTACAAATCGTTGCGCATTGGCGTCACGTTCAGCCTCCGCAAGCTTGATGAGCGAGTCGGGTATCTCGGTTTCAGGTGACCATTCATTGGCAACCAGCGTGGGGGCAAGGGCCCGGGCAGCAGCGATTTCGTCGCGGCTCACATATTCCGACATATCCATCCGCGCGGATGTCGCTTCGGGGAGCTCACCCTCTTCCGCCAGGGTCATCCATGCGTAGGCCTTTACCCAGTCGCGTTCGACATCATCGCCGTTAAAGTGGGCAATTCCGAGCATATATTGCGCACGGTTATCACCATTTTCAGCGGCCCGCTGCCACCATTCAATCGCCTCTTCGCGCTTGCGTGTGGGCTCTTCGGAAAAATACAGCATCGTGCCCAGATTGCCCATCGCCCAAACGTGGCCAAGCTTGGCGGCGCGGCGATAATAATGGATCGCGCGCCCCTGATCGGGTACAACGCCACGTCCCAGCCTGTATAGCTGTCCGAGGTTAAAAAGCGCGTTGGGGTTTTCTTCATCGGCAAGCGGCAGCCATAATTTCAACGCCGCCGCATAATCGCCCTGCTGGTAAAACCGCACACCATCGCGTAACCCTTCGCGCCGGTCAGCGTCTGAAAAGCGCAGATCGGTCTGTGCGGCCGCCCCATCCGGATCAAATGAAGCCACTGAAATCGCCGCAGTCAAGGCTGTGATACCCATCATCAGGGCACGCAATCCAGGCCGCTTGGCGCGTCGCATATTTCGGGCGATGGTAACAATCATAGAACTATCCTTCTCAGCGCCTCTTGGAGGTAAACCTAAATCGTGTCTTAGCGCTTTCGATCATAACGGTGAAGTCACGAATTGAGCCGATCCGAGCCGGCCGACGATATCAAGTTGGATATCTTTGGGCGATCGATCGTTCAATCTCGGGCGTTACCCTGAACGTTTACCATAACCATTTGGTTAACAGCCCCGCACCGTTTGTGAGTTTTCGGCCTCGGGTGTTTCGGTTTTCAATCCGCGCAAAAAGTTGGCACCGCGATCCAGCAAATCTCATAGGAATACCAGCAATAGATATTGTCGCTGTTGGTTCCGCCAACAAGTCATTCAAGTTTTTCTAAATGACTCAGCAAATATCGCCCCTCTTCATTTACTGAACCTTAAGACAATCAGTCGACAACAGAGCTTCAACTGGCATTTTTTTGATCACTCCATCCATTCCGCCAAACCAAATCGATGGCGTTGTGGGGGTGTCAAAAGGAAACAAACTCTAAGGACTCTGCTATGCGCGTTGTGGCATTTTCCAGCCAAAAAGGTGGTTCGGGCAAAACCACGCTCAGCGGTCATATCGCCGTTGAGGCGGAACGGGCCGGGTTCGGTCCGGTGGCGTTGATCGATACTGATCCACAAGGCTCATTGGCAGATTGGTGGAACGAGCGCGCTTCAGATACACCCGCATTTGCCCAGACGAATGTATCGAGGCTCGCGCATGATCTTGAGGTGTTGAAACAACAGGGTTTCAAACTCGCTGTCATCGATACGCCCCCTGCGATTACAACGGCCATCCAGGCTGTGGTGCAGGTAGCCGAGTTGGTTGTCATTCCCACAAGGCCCAGCCCGCACGACCTTCGTGCCGCCGGCGCAACGGTCGAGCTTGTGATGCGGAACCAGAAACCGCTCGTATTCGTGGTAAATGCCGCCACACCGCGCGCCCGCATGACAGCAGACGCCGCGATCGCGCTTTCGCAGCATGGTACGGTGGCTCCGGTTACAATCCATCACCGGACAGATTACGCTTCGAGCATGATTGACGGTCGCACGGTGATGGAAGTGAACCCGCGCAGTCGCTCGGCGATCGAAGTTAGCAACCTTTGGCGTTACATCAGCGACCGGCTCGAAAAGAATTTTCGTCGGACTGTCTTTCAGGCGCGAACCGGGGCACGTCGCCCGGTCGCCGGGCCGCGCGCCCAATTCGGTCGCCGTCAGACGGTCGCAGCGGCAAGTGCAGGTTCGCCTGCGAATTTGGGATCAACCGGAACCGCCAGTTAATAGCTCGTTTCAGATCGATACGAACGAACCTCGAACGTTAAAACCGAGTTTTTAGAATTTCTGAGAAACGAGGGAAGGACACTCATTGCCATGTCAGGCCCCGCACGATTGACCAGTCGCCTGCTTGCCCGGAAGGGACAGGCCAAACCCGCCCTCAGCTTTCGCAGTGTGGGTGCTGATTATATGGACCAGGCTTTCGAGCCGTCTCCCGCTTCGGACGATACGGTGACGGCCATGGTGCCATCACCTCCGCTCGAACACACCGTTCAAGATATTGTTGACCGCTCGGCATCGGCCAATCTGGCAGAAACCGAAACCAAAATTCTTGGGGGCGAAGATGCGCTTCGGGCGTCGGTTCGCGCGTCGCTCGGAATTTCAGGAAGCTCGCTTGTAGAGGATATGTTTGAAACACCAAGTCGGGATGCCGAGACGCCGGACGCGCCGAAAGTCGAGCGCGCACCAGTCAAAAGCACACCAGTCGAAAACATGCCGGTCGAAAACGTTGCCGCAAGTGATGCGCCGACGATACCTTTGCCCACCCGGGTTGCCGCAAAGGGCGGTAAACGCGCGCCCAAAAAAGCCGGCAAAAAAGTAGCGATGACCTTGCGGTTGGATGAGGAACGTCATTTCAAGCTCCGCCTTTTGTCAGCCCACCGGAACCGGTCTTCACAAAAGCTACTCACCGAGGCGCTTGATCAGTTTCTCGAGCAGAACGCGTCGCACATCAAACGCAGCGACTGTCATTGTCTGAATGGTTTCGAGAGCGAAACAGATGCGGTGAAGAGCGCGAGTTAAGCCTTTCGCAACGCTTCCTTTGGAGCATATTAACCTCAGTCAGCCATAGTAACCGCTCATGAACACAGTAGCGGTTTGGGCTAAAAATGACTTACGCGAATTCGTCTTTCCGTCGTGCTTTCGACGGGACCATCGCCAAAAAAATAATCGTGAGCGCGCTTCTCGGAGCCACCTTTCTGGGGGGCATGACGGCATGCGCAAGCAAAAACCCGACAGTTGTCGGCTCGGCGCGAACCATTGGTGGCCCGGGCGGCAATCTGACGGGTACCGACACGCTTTATGAACTCGCTAACGCCGTCTCTGCGCGAGGCGACTATAACGCCGCGATACCGCTTTACCGCAAAGCACATGATAAAAACACCGGGCTTGCCGGGCCCCTTATCGGACTTGGTCGCGCGCTGGCAGCCGTTGGGCAATACCGCGATGCCTCAGACGCTTTTTATCAGGCAACCCAGAACAATCGGAAATCTGCGCAGGCATTTTACGGTCTGGGCAATGCGCAGCTTGCGCTCGGGCAGTTTAACGCTGCGGTCGTTTCGCTCGCGGCCGCCTATGATCTTGCCCCGGAAAACGCCAGAATCGCGGCGACGTTTGCGGTAGCGCACGACGCAACAGGTGAGCACCAGCAGGCAATCGCCATTTATGAACGGGCAATCCGGCAAAATCCGCTGGATTTAGATCTTCGATCAAACTTCGGGCTTTCTCAGGCGCTGCATGGGGATACCGATGCGGCAATTGAACGTCTGGAAGCACTGGTTCGCGACCCCTCGTCGCGTACCCAACACCGCCAAAACCTCGCTCTTGCTTATGCACTCGCCGGGCGTACTCGCGATGCAGGGGCGATGGCCGCACTTGATATGGCGGCTGATGCGGTGCGTGACGCAGTTACCTTTTACAATACCCTTCGCACACTCAATCCGATGGCGCGGATGACCGCGCTCCTCGCCGGAACGGTCAATCCCAAAACCGATCTTGAGCAATTTGCGAACGAACGCGTGGTGAATGGCGGCGCAAACCCGGCGGCATATCTTGGCGTTGCGCGTTTGCTGGCTGTCGAGACCGCCGGTGTTCAAAATGACATTGATGTAGTGGGCGTCCCGCCTCTGATCGATCCCAAGGGCTGGGCAGTCCAGGTGGCCGCCTACCGCAAGCTCTCGCACCTTGCGCCGGGGTGGGCTTATCTCTCGACAAAATACAGTGATCTGATCGGTGGGCTTGAGCCGCGCCGCTCTGAAGTCAACCATCCGGCAACGGGCCCTGCGCCCAATGGCTTTTTCTATCGGCTGAATGCAGGCCCCTTAACCAATGGCCGTGAAGCACGCGCGATCTGCCAAACGATCGCAGACCGCGGCGGAGATTGCTGGGTCCGACCGCCAACGAAAGGCGAAGGCCGCCTGCCCGAGCAGGATCAAATTGACACAAATATGCTGGCAAGCCGCGATCATCGCACCGTGGTCGCCGCTGTTGATCCGAAATCATTGCCGCCCGAGCCAGCGCCCGCAGAGCCAACTACCCCGGAGGCAGCGCCCGTTGCGACCCCAACTCCGGCGAGCGCGGAAGATCCGAATGTAGCGACCGTTTCAGAACCGGCTGACGAGCCTAAAACGGTGGTCTCGCCTGCGGTTCCTGAAGGGCAAAGCCCGCCTTTGAGCGAGGTCGCACCCGCGAAGAATGCAGCTTCGGGTGACACCGTTGAAGGCGTGGATAGTGACCTTGGCGACAAAGGTGAACGATCGAAACCGGATACCTCTGGCGTGCCGATATCAAAGAACGAGGTTGATGACGCCAACATCGCCGCCGCTTCGCTATTTGAGGATGTCGATCCACCTTCAGCTGACGAAATCCCGCAAGCGGACACGGTCCCGGGCGCCGAAACAGTATCGAATGATGAGGGTGACCCCCTCACCGCTGGGGTTGATGGGGGCCAGACTGAGACCGCACCGCGCGACTTAACCACCAGCGGCCTGATCAAGGTGGGTAACGAGGCTGATGGCGTCATTGATTCCGACAAGCTTGTCCGCGCAAGTGCGACCAAGCAACCGGATGTTGGCCCCCTCCCAAAAAATACCGCCGGGTCTGTTGACGAACGTCTCGCGCCTCTGGAGCCTGGCGAAACTGAAAAGAAACCTGATCCCCTAAGCGACGATCAGGCCGCTGCGCTCATGCCGCAAGCAGGTGATGGCTTCGTCCAAAACGACGATGTTGTCCAGAAAGACGATGTCGGCCAGAGCGATGATGCAGGCCAAAATATTGGCCAAACGGCAGACGCATCCGTGCCCAGTGAGATATCAAAGCCTGCGCCTGTTCAAAAGCCAGAACCAATTCAAAAGCCAGAACCAGCTCAGAATCCTGAGTCGGTTCGCGACGTGCCGGAGGAAGAGCGGAAGGCCTCAAAGACAGATGCCGAAGCGAAACCTGAAAAAGCCACCAAGTCTGTAACGCTGTCAGCGTTTGAAGCTGCCGAAGCCGCACAGGTGGGTGGTGCAGGCGAGGCGCAGGAAACGGCACCGAAAACGCTCATGAAAACCATGACGGGGCCGAATTCGAAATCGGAGAAAAAGCCCGCGCCGGTGATGTTTGTGCCGGGCGATATCCCGGGGGCAAAGGTAACGCGTTCACGCAAACCCCTGCCTGCGTCCTGGGA
>JBCDDR010000131.1:0-7324 GCA_039180205.1 Pseudomonadota bacterium
CGCGGACGGTCTAAAACGATTTCGTAAATTCGCAATTGTCGGTGTGTTTGCTGCCGCGGCGCTCATAACTCCCCCCGACGTGATCAGCCAGGTTCTCCTCGGCATCCCCGTATTGCTGCTTTATGAGCTTTCGATTTTGGCGATTGAGTTTTCAGCCAAGCGACGATCAGAGGCTTTGGCTGACGACGGCCCGTCAAGCGAATCAGAGCCGATGTAAGGCCGGCATCCAGCGGCGGCGTATCCGATCACTTTGGCCTTTCCAGACGTATTGAAGTACGGCACAAGGCAGCGCATGTCGGTCGCGGCATGAACCGTTCGGCACTCACCTTTGTCCAGGGAACCAGTCTGCCATGCTTGATATCAAGTGGATCCGTTCTGAACCGCATGCACTCGATGCAGCGCTTGCCCGCCGCGGTGCGGAACCAATTTCCGACGATCTTCTTGCCGCCGATGAGGCCCGCCGCGAGACGTTGACACAGCTTCAAGAGGACCAGGCGCGCCGCAATGATGCCTCGAAAGCGATCGGCAAAGCGAAAGCTTCCGGAGATGAGGAAACCGCGACCGCGCTCATCGCCGAAGTTGCCGCGTTGAAGTCGCGTATTCCAGAACTTGAAGCCAAAGCGCGCACGCTTGAAGAGCAAGTTGAACAAACGCTGCTGGGTCTGCCGAACGTGGTCGATCCTGACATCCCCAAAGGCGAAGATGAAGAAGGAAACCTTGAAGTCCGTAGCTGGGGGGGCAGGCCGGACTTCGGCTTTCCTCCGAAATTGCACTATGACCTCGGACCAGACCTCGGTATGGATTTCGACGGGGGCACCCGACTGGCCGGGGCGCGCTTTACCGTTTTACGCAGGTCGATGGCGGCGCTTGAACGTGCGCTCGGGCAATTCATGCTCGACATGCATACCCGCGAACATGGATATGAGGAAGTGTCGCCTCCAGCGCTTGTGCGTTCGGATGCGCTTTTCGGGACAGGACAGCTCCCCAAATTTGAGGATGATCTTTACCGGATTTCGGATGGGCATTGGCTCATTCCAACGGCTGAGGTCTCGCTGACCAATCTGGTGCGCGAAATGATCCTCGATGCGGAGGACCTACCCATAAGGATGACAGCGCTCACCCCGTGCTTCCGATCCGAAGCGGGGGCAGCTGGTCGCGACCAACGCGGCATGTTCCGCCAGCATCAGTTCTGGAAAGTTGAGCTTGTTTCGATAACACCGCCAGAGCAATCAAATGATGAACATGAACGCATGACCGCCTGTGCTGAGAATGTCCTGAAAGCTCTCGAATTGCCCTATCGCGTCGTAAGCCTTTGTGACGGCGACATCGGCTTTAGCGCGCGCAAGACCTATGACCTCGAGGTCTGGTTGCCGGGGCAGGGGCAGTATCGAGAGATTTCCTCATGCTCAAACTGTGGGGACTTTCAAGCGCGGCGGATGCGAGCGCGTTTCCGGGGAAAATCTGAGCGGGATACCAGGTTCGTCCACACACTCAATGGCTCCGGTCTCGCGGTTGGCCGGACGCTGATTGCGATACTCGAAAACTTCCAGACCGAAGATGGGGGTGCGCGCATTCCGACGGCGTTGCAACCCTATCTGGGCGGGCGTGAGATTTTATCAAAGGACAATTGATGCGGATTCTTGTGACGAACGATGACGGGATCCATGCGCCCGGGCTAAAGGTGCTGGAGACGATTGCAAAGGCGCTGAGCGACGAGGTTTGGATTGTCGCGCCCGAAACCGAGCAATCGGGTGCGGGACACTCCCTTACATTAACCGAGCCGATCCGCTTTCGCCATATCGACAAGCGTCGTTTCGCGGTGAGGGGAACACCAACCGACTGTGTGATGATGGCGGTACATCATATTCTCCCGGAAAACGGTGGTGACCGGCCCGATCTTGTTCTTTCAGGCGTCAATCGCGGCGGAAACCTGGGTGAGGATGTGACCTATTCCGGAACTGTCGCGGCGACGATCGAGGGGACGCTCAGTGGGATTAAATCAATCGCGCTGTCGCAGAGTATGAATTATAAAGAAGGACGCGCGAATTGGTCGGCGGCAGAAGCGCATGCCGACGCGCTGATCAAAAAACTGATTTCGTCTCCCTGGCCGGAAGAGGTGCTGATGAATGTCAATTTTCCCGCGCTTAGCGCCGAGGATGTGCGGGGCATTCAAGTCACGACCCAGGGCCGGCGCGATCTTACAAAGCTGGATGTTGTGAAGCACGTCGATCCACGCGGATTTCCATATTATTGGTTCAAGCATGACCGCAGTATCGGGGACCCTGATCAACACACCGATTTGCGCGCGATCGAAGACGGGTTTATCTCAGTAAGCCCGCTCCAGCTGGACTTTACGCATGAGGAGGCACGCAATCGCCTCAAGGCTGATCTCGAAGTTTTATTTTAGGCGCACCAACGCGCCAATTCTGCAGAATGCAGACTGAGAGGCGCTGAGTGTTTGCCGAAGATAAAATCCGCTTGCTGATGACCCTGCGCGGTGCTGGCATCACCGACCGCAAGGTGATGGAAGCAATTGAGACGGTGCGGCGGGAGGATTTCGTCCCCGATGCGCTCGCCTACAAGGCCTATGAGAACGTCGCCTTGCCCATTGGGCTTGGCCAAACCATAAGCCAGCCCTTGATGGTCGCCTTAATGACTGTAGCGCTTGAGGTTGATCAAACGCATAAGGTTCTTGAGGTTGGTACCGGGTCCGGCTACCAGGCCGCAATTCTCCACGAACTCGCGCGGCGGGTGTATACAGTCGAACGACACCGCGCCCTTTATCGCACCGCCACCCAGCGATTTGAGGACCTGGGTCTTCATCGGATTACCACGCGGTATGGCGACGGTAGCATCGGATGGCGGGAACAAGCGCCATTTTCGCGCATATTGGTAACTGCCGCAGCATCGGATATACCTGAAGTATTATGTGACCAACTTGCCGAAGGGGGTGTTCTGGTGATTCCGATTGGGCGAAATGAACCAAACCAAAAGGTGATCAAGGTCCGTCGCGAAGCTGACACTTTCACTGAGAGTGATGTGACCCCGGCCTATTTCGTCCCGCTCTTGCCAGGCGTTGATAGCGATGGGCTTTAAGCGGGGGTCATATCTGATCTGCGCCATCGTGATCGTAATTATGGTGGCTGACGGATGCGCTTCGAAGCGCGAATATTGGAATATCAAACCGAGTTGGCGCGTCGCAAATGCGCCAACACCGGTGCCACGGCCCAGGCTCAAACCGCGAAAAATATTCATCGCCGCGCCGCCAAAAGCGCGTCAACGAAAACCGCGCCAGAAAGCGCCCTCGGTTTTGGTCCGGAGGGGAGACACGCTCTATGGATTGGCGCATGCGAACAATATCGATCTTGATCTGCTTGTGGGGGCAAACAAATTGCGCCCGCCCTATCTGCTCACACCGGGTAGCCGGTTGACCTTGCCCGCATCTCGCGTCCACGTCGTCAAAAAGGGTGATACCGGGTATGCCATTTCGCGCCGGTATGGTGTGAGTGTGACGTCGCTATTTCGTCTCAATGGGATTGGAGCGCCCTACCATTTGCGCGTCGGGCAGCAGCTCAAGATTCCGGGGCGCAGCTATTCGGCGACTGATCGCGCGCGGGGTGGCGAGCCCCCTCCATCCAAAGCGTTGCCGGGGCGCCAAAAATCAATTCCAAAGTCTCAACCCGAACCGCGACAGGTTAACGTTTCGCCATCACGCGCAAAGGGCTTCGGCTGGCCGATTAGTGGCCGGGTGATTTCCACGTTTGGACCCAAGGGCCTCGGATTGCATAATGATGGTATCAATATCGCCGCACCTGCCGGAACGCTGGTGCGGGCCGCCGATACCGGGATTGTCGCCTATGCCAGCAATGGCTTGAAAGGTTTCGGCAACCTCATCCTCATCCGCCATCAAAATGGATTGGTCAGCGCCTATGCCCACAACCAGGTGCTTTTGGTGTCTCGCGGGCAGCGCGTTGAAAAAGGGGCCGTGATCGCGCGTGTGGGCCAAACCGGATCGGTGGTCGAACCGCAGCTTCACTTTGAGATCCGTAAGGGAGCCGAAGCGATTGATCCCCTGCGGCTATTGCCCAGCTAACGATCCGTTTGGCTCGCCAGGTCGATAACGAACTGATAGGCGACACGGCCCGAACGGGCACCGCGCGTGCGTGCCCATTTCAGCGCGAGGTCCCTCAGCTCGTCCCGGCTGAGTGCGATCTGGAAATTGGCCGCGTGGCGTTCGACGATACTGAGATAAGTCGCCTGATCGCATGCCGGAAATCCTAGCCACAGGCCGAAACGATCAGACAAGGAAATCCGTTCGTCAACTTCATCGCCGGGGTTTGTGGCCGTCGTCCCTGCATTTTCGCCAAGGTCACGCGAGAGCAAGTGCCGGCGGTTCGACGTCGCATAGATCAGGATGTTCTGGTGTCTTGATGCCACCGATCCATCAAGCGACGATTTAAGCGAACGGTATCGTTCATCGCCATCTTCGAAGGCGAAATCATCGCAAAACAGAATGTATCGAAAGGGCTGTTCGGAAAGGAAACCGACGAGCTGATCAAGATGGTTCAGTGCTGCGCGACTTACTTCAATCAGCTTAATAGAAATGCCCTCGTCGGTGATTGACTTTACGATCGACTTCACAAGGCTGCTTTTCCCCATGCCGCGCGCACCCCATAAAAGGGCGTGGTTCGCCCACCGACCTCTCGCGAAAGCTTGCGTGTTGGCCATGAGCCTGGCTTTTTGTTCATCGACACCTAAAATATCCTCCAGTGCCAGAGCGTCCAATTTTAGGGGTTCGAACGTCCCCGAGCTTTGGATCTGTCGCGAATTCGCTGGGGCGGCTTTGGCAGGATGCCAGCGGAACGCCGTCGCCGCTTCAAAGTCCGGTCGTGGCTGGACGGGGGGCTGCATAGCCTCAAGTGCCGTCGCAATTCGCCCCAAGACTTCAAGAAGAGCGTTTTGATCTTCGTTCGACACCATACTGACCCCTATGTTCGCAGGTTCTACCATCGGCGAACAAATATGATCGCGGCGGTACGGCTATCCCTTGTGGCTTTCGCATTGCATTCACATATCGGCTCTGTATAGTCCGGCCAATTTTGAAATGCCAATGATCTGAACCAGGCTGGATGGCAGACGTTGGCCTTCTCACTTTTTTTGACACAAGGATTTCATTTATGTGGATTTCACCGGCGATGGCGGCTGATGGGGCAGGGGCCGCTGGTGGGGCTGGTATTATAGGCCAGTTTCTCCCGCTCATTCTCATTATGGTCGTGTTTTACTTTCTGTTGATCCGGCCCCAGATGAAACGCGCGCGCGAGCATCGCGAGTTGGTCGCGGCGATCCGGCGCGGCGATACTGTGGTGACGGCTGGCGGGATGATTGGAAAAGTCGCCAAGGTCGTTGACGACAATGAAATTGACGTCGATTTTGGTGAAAATGTGCGGATCCGGGTGATCAAAAGCACGATCAGCGATGTGCGCAACCGTACTGAACCGGTAAAAAGCGGTGATGCCAAACCTGCCACGAAGACGAAAAAAGCGGAAAAGAAACCTGATTGAGTCCGGTTTGCGTTGAACTGAAGCTCGCGCGATAGTCTACACAGTTACCCAGGCGAAAGCGTTCGCCTCGCTAGTCGGGATCATGGCCATATGCTTGACTTTCCCCGTTGGAAAATTCTGTTCATTCTACTAGTGTGCGCGTTTGGCCTTGTGTCCGCGATGCCAAATGCATTTGGACCGAGTTATGCGCGCGCAGTGCCTTCCTGGTTGCCGTCTCAAACCATCAATCTGGGCCTCGATCTGCAAGGTGGTGCACACATTCTGTTGTCGGTTGATCGCGCGTCCATCGTTCAACAGCAGGTCGAAGCTCTTGATGATAGCGTCCGAGAACAACTACGGGCTGCCCGCGACCCTGATGGTCGGCGGATCCGGTTAACAGGTCGCGCACGGGTTCAAGGTGATCGGGTAACCTTCACGCTTGCAGACCCATCGCAGCTTGCCATCATTCGTCCGCTTCTGGATGAGATCCCACAGCCCATCGGCAATGACCCGCTCACCGGTGCGCCGGGGCTGGAACGGACGGTGACAATTTCAACGGTCGATGCAACAGGTGAGGTCACACTCGCGCTCAATCCAGCCGGTATCGACGAACGCGTATCTTTTGCTGTGCAACAATCGATTGAGGTTGTACGCCGCCGGATCGACGAAACAGGAACCCGTGAACCAACGATTCAACGCCAGGGCGAGGATCGTATTCTTGTTCAGGTGCCGGGGGCGGACAACGCCCAGCAGATCAAGGAAATTATTCAGACGACGGCAAAGTTGACCTTTCACCTCGTCGATCTGAATGTGTCACCAGAGGATATTGCCCGCAATCGGGTACCACCCGGAACCAAAGTTCTGCCAAGCCGTGATCTGGGTGGCGAGCTGATCGCGATCAAGACGCGTGCCATGATTGAGGGTGACGAGCTGGTTGATGCGCGCGCAACGTTTCAGGAAAACCAGCCGGTGGTTTCCATCCAATTCAACACCTCGGGCGCACGGCGCTTTGGCGATGTGACCACGCAAAATGTAGGTCGGCCCTTCGCAATTGTGCTCGATGACGAGATCGTCAGTGCCCCGCGTATCAATGAACCGATCCGTGGCGGTTCAGCGATCATTTCGGGTCGCTTTACGGTGCAGGAGGCCGATAACCTGGCCGTTCTCTTGCGCGCCGGCGCGTTGCCCGCCAAGCTGAATGTCCTTGAGGAGCGGACGGTCGGACCTGATCTGGGGGCTGACTCGATCCAGGCGGGTAAGCTTGCTGCCTTACTTGGCCTTGCTGCGGTGATCGTCTTCATTATCGTGAGCTATGGATGGTTCGGGGTGGTTGCGAATGTCGCCCTGGTGGTCAATCTGGCGCTGATCGCTGGCTTGTTATCGGCGCTCCAGGCGACACTCACCTTGCCGGGGATAGCGGGCATTGTGCTCACCATCGGGATGGCCGTTGATGCGAATGTTCTGGTGTTCGAGCGCATCCGCGAAGAGGTGCGGCTTGGCAAAACGCCGTTTGCCGCGGTTGACGGCGGTTACCGCAGCGCCCTTTCAACGATTTTCGATGCCAACATCACCACACTGATTGCCGCGGCTTTGCTGTTCCAGTTCGGTTCGGGGCCTGTGAAAGGTTTTGCGGTGACGCTGGGCATCGGAATCGTGACTTCGGTCTTTACCGCCATAATGGTCACACGGATGATTATTTCACTTTGGCTGAAACGCACGCGGCCTAAGGCTTTGTCGATCTAGCGCCTCATGAAATTTAAGCTGAAAAGCCCGCGAAAAGGATA
>JBCDDR010000132.1:0-7293 GCA_039180205.1 Pseudomonadota bacterium
CAAACATACCGGTGTATTTCGTCGAAATTTCGCCCTTGATCACAAAAATGTGAGTAAGTGTCTAACTCATTAATCATTTGCAAATGTCAGGTTTATGTGACAGTTTGTCTCTGGTGTTTGGCCCTGTTTTTCTCAAGGGGCGGGCACTATGGCCCGTAATGGCCCGGCTGAATGCGATGTTCGATACGGTCGGCGGAAGGCGAGCCCCCTTACAAAACTGTTGGTAAACACTTAAAGAAAAGGAGCAGCTAAAATGGATCCGGAAAAGGTCTGGCCGACCGGCCTCACGCTTCCCGAAGCTGAAGAAATTCACAGTCAAATAATCGATGGTACCCGGGTATTCGGCTTTATTGCCGTGATCGCCCATCTATTGGTGGCCGTAACCACACCGTGGCTCGGTTAAGGAGACATAGATCATGAATAATGCACGTCTTTGGCTCGTGGTGAACCCAACTGTGGGGATCCCGATTTTTCTAGGTGCCGTTGCGATTGGCTCGTTTTCGGTTCATGTCGCCGTTCTCAGCAACACAACCTGGGTGTCTGATTTCCTATCAGGTAAAGAGCTTGGCAGCTCAAGCGCCTCGCTAGAGCAGCCCCTTGCAACAGCTGATGCAGACGCAAAAGTGTTTTTCGACACGGCTTCGGCAAACGCTGACAAAGCAACGGTTGTGCTGCCTGATGGACGCAGCGCAAGTGTCGTTTTCGATGCACCAGAGCAAACAGCGCTCGTCGTTGAGTGATTGATCGGACGGTTTGCTGTCATCCGATACCGGCAGATCGCCCGATACTGACTGAAGAGACTGAACAGGGTCTGTGTGGGCCTCATGGCGGGTGCAGCGATCAGCTGTTTCGGCGTGTGGATATACAGACCCTTTCTCAGGTCCACTGACGAGTTTAGAAGGGCTCCAAACAAAAACGCCACAAATGCAAGAAAATGCATGGTTCGGGACCCAGGCCCACACCAAACAGTGGCCCACATCAAACAGTGGCCCAGATCAAGCAAAGGCCCAGACCAAACAGAGGCCCAGACCAAACAAACGTAAGGCCCAGGCCAGACAAATGGTGCTTTCGACAAGGAGGGGGGCTTAAATGTTTCGAACTTACCGCGCATTAGCGATCCAGCGGCTGGCGCGCCTTGGCCCGCGATATCTCCCTTTTGCTGACGTGGCGAGTGACGACTTGCCATTGTTGCGCCTTTTGCGCCTATCCCTGTTTCAGGTCAGTGTCGGCATGGCATTGGTGCTGCTTGTCGGTACCTTGAACCGCGTCATGATTGTCGAGCTCGCAGTACCCGCAACGCTTGTCGGTGTCATGATTTCATTGCCTTTGGTGTTTGCCCCATTTCGCGCCCTCATCGGCCACCGTTCTGACATGCATCGCTCGGCGCTCGGCTGGCGGCGCATTCCATTCATATGGAAAGGGTCGATGCTGCAATTCGGCGGTTTTGCCATTATGCCGTTCGCGCTTCTGGTTCTCTCGGGCTATGCCGAGGCCGCTGATGCACCGCGTTGGATTGGCTATGCAAGTGCGGCACTTGCGTTTCTGCTTGTCGGTGCCGGCGTTCATATTGTGCAAACGGTCGGCTTGGCACTGGCAACCGATTTAGCGCCACCCGAGGACCAACCGCGCGTGGTGGGCCTGATGTATGTGATGTTAATGTTGGGCATGATCCTCAGTGCTTTGGTGTTTGGCGCACTCTTGTCTGACTATACACCTGGCCGCCTGATTCAGGTCATCCAGGCTTCGGCAGTTTTGACGCTCGCACTCAATATTGTGGCGCTTTGGAAACAAGAGGCGCGCGACCGGACGCGGGCGTATCAGCCGCCCCCTGAAGATCCATCATTTGCGGCCGCCTGGCGGGGCTTGATGAATGATGACGTCGCGGTGCGCCGGTTGGTGTTGATCGGTCTTGGCACAATGGGGTTTGGCATGGCCGAGGTCCTGCTTGAGCCCTATGGCGGCCAGGTCCTGGCACTCTCTGTCAGCCAAACCACCAAGCTCACCGCGTTGTTTGCGTTCGGTGGCATCCTTGGCCTTGCTCTGGCATCATACCGTTTGGGTCGGGGAGGCGGGGCCATTCCCCTTGCTGCGCTGGGAACGGTGATTGGCGCGCCTGCCTTTCTCGCAATCATGACGGCGGGATTTTTACAGACCGGTGCAGGGGGCTCGGCTCTGATTGAAGCGGCCTCGTGGCTTTTTGTTGTCGGCGTGATCGGCACTGGGTTTGGCGCAGGGTTGTTTGGCCATGCAACGCTTACCGCAACGATGCGCGCGGCACCTAAAGAAAGTGCCGGGTTTGCACTCGGTGCCTGGGGTGCTGTTCAGGCAACCGCAGCAGGTGTCGCCATTGCAATTGGTGGTGTGCTGCGCGATCTCTTGTGGGGCATGTCCTCATCAGGCGGGGCGGATGCCGCATACCCCTATGCGGCTGTCTTCGGGCTTGAGATCGTGTTTTTGATCGCGGCGGCATTCGTTGCGATGTCGTTGATGAAGTCACAGGCGCAGAAGTCAATGCAAACCGGATAAGCGGCTGCTGTCAGCTGCGTGTTGTAATGATGATCTTGCCCTGTGCCTTGCGCTCAAGCAGCATGTTCATCGCGTCCGCAGCTTTTTCCAGCGGAAAGTGCGCACAGACATGCGGTTTGATTTTGCCTTCGCTATACCAGCCCAAAAGCTCGCGCATATTTGCTTGATGAACCGCCGCTTCACGGACGGTAAATGCACCCCAAAAAACGCCAACCAGCGCCGCATTCTTGAGGAGCGTGAGATTGATGGGAATGCGCGGAATATCTCCCGCAGCGAATCCGATGACCAGGTGACGACCATTCCAGCCGATCGCACGAAATGCGGCCTCGCTGAAATCGCCGCCGACAGGGTCATAAATCACATCGACACCCGCGCCTTTGGTGAGCGCTTTCACCCCGGTTTTGAGGTCGGTTTCGCTGTAGTTCAGTGTTTCGTCTGCGCCATATTCACGTGTCAGCTTTAATTTTTCATCTGAGGATGCGGCGGCGATCACTTTCGCGCCCATAACCTTTGCGATTTCGAGCGCGGTCAGACCCACGCCGCCTGCTGCCCCCAACACCAAAACGGTTTCGCCGGGTTGGAGCTTGGCTCGTTGTTTGAGCGCATAGTGCGAGGTGCCATAGGTCATGATGAACCCGGCAGCTTCGTCAAAAGGCATTGCATCGGGGATTTTGACCGCAGCCATCGCCGGCACCACCATCTCCTCAGCATAGCCGCCCCAGGTGTTGAGCGCGAGCACACGATCGCCAACGGCAAAGTCTGTCACGCCATCCCCGACTTCAGCGATGACACCGGAGACTTCGCCTCCTGGCGAAAATGGCGGTTCGGGTTTGAACTGATACTTTCCTTGAATGATCAGTGTATCCGGAAAATTCACCCCGCAGGCTTCAACGGCAACGCGGACATGGCCCTTGGGGCAAGGCGACGAAGGAACCTCTTCAACGACTAGTGTTTCAGGGCCGCCATATTCCTTGCAAAGCACCGCGCGCATTCATGGTCTCCTTTCAGGATCTTTTTCTGCCCGGCACTTTAGCCTACCGCGGGACGAGCGCAAGCAATGGTATAGGCGATCCGCAACGCCATGCTTGCCGCCTGCCCTTTGTTTCCAAATGACGAACAAAAAACCCGCAGATCTTACGCTAGTGATCGCCGCCTCGCTGACCTATTTGAAGTGCGGCGGCGACGAAAAAGTCGCCATGAAATCAAAGGGTCAAGAAATCGACCCATAGCGAGAAGGAGCGAAATGATGAGTAACCGGGAACATGTCCAAGCCGTTATTGACGGAGTTTTGGCTGGAAAAATTGTCGAAACGTTTGACCAGTATTATGCTGACGACGTGGTGATGATTGAAAACGGCGGTGAGCCTCGTGTCGGGAAGGCCGTCAATCGCGAATATGAGCAAGGCTTTGTCGACAATGTGACCTTCCACGGTGCTGAGGTCGGTCTGGTCATTGTCGATGGCGACAATTCTGCCGTTGAGTGGACTTTTGATATGACACCAAAAGGCGGTTCGCGGATCACCCAGAAACAAGTCGCCGTTCAAACCTGGCGTGACGGCAAAGTGGTGCGTGAGGTGTTTTACTTCAACGCTGGCTGATACGGCTTTCGAAAGCCAATCGACCGATACTTCCAGCGCGTCGCTCGCTCCTGAAAAGGGTGGGGGGCGCGCTTTTGTTTTGCCGTTGGCGTGTGCCACGTCTAAACCGTCTAAACATGTTCGGAATTGGATGGGTCGCGGGCGCAATGTTGATGTCATGTCTCCTCGGCGGGTTGGTGATTGCATTGGTGACAGCTAGTCATGCCGCATTCATCGTTGCTGCCGATGTAGTCGTCAGGCGAAACCATAAGCTCTTTATTGAGACCGAAAATAGCTTTTGGAATATCGTTGAGTTGACGCTCGTGACCTGTTGGCTGATGGGGAGCCATTTGGTCGGTACAGGGGTTTGGACCGCCGCTTTCCTTTTCGTTGATGCGGCAGCAACGATTGAAGAAGCGGCCTATTTCGCGCTCGTTTGTTTCACAACGCTCGGGTTCGGTGATATTATCATTGGGCCGCCCTGGCGACTGTTGACCGGCTTTGCCGCTGCAAACGGGCTCATTCTGTTTGGGGTCTCGACCGCGTTTTTGATCAGGATTTCGGGCGCGCTTTTGGGATCGACCAAGCCCTAGCATTTCGCCGCTTAGCATAGCGATATACCGCCCGCTTCCGCGGCTTTCGGAGAAGCGCTAAATTGAACCCAAGAATGCTGGCAACACCGACCCCAAGGATGAGGCCTCGCATGGTGTCATCTGAGTTTGCGCCGAGGTCGCCTGATCCCAGAAACAAATAACCCAGTGCGCCAAACCCAACCCACGCCAATGGCACCATCGGCGCGTTGGGAAGCCCGCGCTCGCCCGGTCCCAGTTTTCCTTGATTTGATTTCATGAACAAGAGACTAACGCACTCTGCCTGACTTGTCATCAGGGGGCACACAAAGGTTTGCGGCCTTGAGTCTAAACGCTGATCGTTTGCCGGGGCGGGTCGATTGGGCGCGGGCGTCCCTCAGCATCCAATGCAACGAATGTGAAGCACCCCTCGGTCACTTTGATTTCCCCATCAATACCGCGCCGGTCGACGCAAACCTCGACTGATATCGTGATTGATGTTCGGCCGATCTGAGCAACTTCGGTGTAAACGCTCAATAGATCACCCAACAGAACCGGACGGAGAAACTTCATGGCATTGACAGCCACCGTCGCCACAGCTCCATCGGCCCGGCGCGCTGCCGCGATCCCGCCCGCCACATCCATCTGGCTCAGGATCCACCCTCCGAAAATATGCCCATTGTTATTGAGGTTTGCATGCCCGGGTGCTGTTCTGATTGTTGGGTCACGCATCTTTCTTTCTCCGGTCAACAGGCAAACGCTATTTTGCGCCTTGAAAAACGTGAGCGATGGAATGCAGTCTTGCCGCCTCAATCGTCTTCGGGCAACGCTTCGGCGGCGTCAATTTCGCGGCCTATCTGATGAACATCGTCATCGTGGCCCCGCCTCGCCGATAAGAAAACGAGAACCATCAATCCCACCCCGAGACCGATCGTGAGACATGCTCCCGCCGCCATGATCAAAATACCCGAAAGCGGGAGATCGATGCTCGCCAACGAGTTTTGAAATAACGGCCACCCGAGCGCAACAGCTGCGAAGAGGATGGCCCCCAGGGGCACGATAATCAGCCAGTTTTTCATGATGTGTTACCGGTCTCATCGCAACCCACAGCAGGGATATCCGCCATCTCCCGCAGGAACCGACGGATCCGCGCCCCATTCGCCCCCAAGTCGGAAACACCAATCCGGCTTACCGAACGCACATCCACAACCACCTTACAAGGCGCTTCCAGTGGTCGGACGCGAACCACAACATCGTCACGAAATCCATACCAACGGCTGGTATGGATCGCTTCAACACGACCCTGTTCAGGAACAACAGCGGCAAGCGAAAGGCGCATACCCCTTAATGTCTGAGCAGCGATATTCGTGATTTGCCCAACGTCACCCGCCATAACCAGCGAGTTGACATCGGCGTAAACTTCCTCATGCCAGCGGCGCAGCCGTTCGGTGGGGCTCAGCGGTTCGAGGTCTTTGCGCCCGCCATCGGGAACGATCAAACCCTCTTCGCCATAATCCCTTGGGCTTAGCTTTACGAATGCAGGCTTGTCGTCAAAGTCAGTCGTGACGTCATGAATAGGGGGGTGATTGCGCGCTTCGCTCCGGTAATCTCTGAGGCCGAGAACGAACGCCAAAGACAGCGCGATAACCGAAGTCGAGACAAACGCGCGCGCCCACGATCGCGTTGACAGGCAAAGTAATCCCCAAATAAGCGCCAGACCCCCGGCCGCAATCGCAAAATAGCTCGACAGATAAAGAATCTCGACACTGGTCCTGAGTGACCAGAATGCGGCGCGATATCCGGGGCCTGTCAAAAGGCCCAAGACCACCGAAACGGCGGTCGCCATAAAAACCAAATAGCCGAGAATGCGTCTCACCCGATCCATCATACCATCCTTTTGAAAAAGGTATCTGTTTGAGCTTGCCGCGCTGAGGGCGGCAAACCCTATGATGGTTTCCCGCATAATGCCTGAAACCGGTCTGAAACAAGCAGTATAGGCTTCCCGCTCACCGAGCCAAGCCAATTCCAGTTGATTGGAAAAATGAGACGAACAGGTCAAACTTTTCGACATTTACGGTAGGAAACCTATCCCCAAGCGACCAAAATGTTGCGAAATTGGCCCCAAAAGCATAATATCTGAACGACAACATAAGAACGAAACGGGGAGGTAACTATGCGGATCGCGCGTATTTTGGATGACAAGGGAGGGGATATCGTCTCAATCGCCCCGGACATCACTGTTGTGGAGGCCTCTAAGACCCTGACCGAAAAACGAATTGGCGCGCTGCTTGTGACTGACCCGAATGGAAATATCTCGGGCGTTGTGTCGGAGCGCGATATTGTCCGTACCATCGCAAAACGGGGTCGGGAAATCCTCGATCAACCCGTCAGCGCAATCATGACAGCAGACGTCGTTACCTGTTCGCCCCAGAACACCGTTGTTGAAGCAATGGGGATGATGACCCGCCGGCGTATTCGTCACCTACCGGTTATGAATGGTGGCAAGCTTGTTGGCATGGTATCGATCGGTGATCTGGTGAAATACCGCATTCAGGAAACCGAATTTGAAGCCGAGGCGCTCAAGGAATATATCGCGGCGAGTTAGGCCCTGATACATTAAAG
>JBCDDR010000133.1:0-7274 GCA_039180205.1 Pseudomonadota bacterium
ATCCCGAGGCAACCGTACTGCATCTGAGCGCTTGGTCGCGGGCAATCCATAAGACATTCGGCCACAAAATCTACAATCTCGTCGCGCGCGAGAATGGGTCGATTGTGGGCATCCTTCCCCTGATACACGTCAAAACCAGGCTCTTTGGTAACCAACTGATTTCAAATGCCTTTGCCGTTTATGGAGGACCCGTCGCCGATAGTGACGCGGCGCATGACGCACTCGACCAGGCCGCAGAGGACATCGGGAAAAAGCTCAACGTGGGGGCAATAGAATATCGGAACCGAAGCCGGTTGCGTCCTGGCTGGCCCGCCAAAACCGAAAGTTACGCGACGTTCCGGCGTGCGATGGGTGATACGTCTGACGCGATACTGAAAAATATTCCGCGAAAACAGCGCGCGATGGTTCGTAAGGGGATCAAGGCGGGACTAAAGGCTGTTGTTGACCAAAGCCGCGAACGTCATTTTGCGATCTATAGTGAAAGTGTCCGAAATCTGGGAACACCGGTATTTCCGCGTTCACTATTTCAGAATCTGTTGTCCTGCTATGGTGATCGGGCGGATATCCTCACAATCGAACATGAAGGTCGAGCGATTGCGAGTGTGCTTTCCTTCTATTTCCGCAATGAGGTTGTGCCCTACTATGGAGGCAGCATACCCGCTGCGCGTGCCATCGCCGGCAACGACTATATGTATTGGGCATTGATGGAACACGCGCACGCCCGCGGTTTCACGCACTTCGATTTTGGACGTTCGAAATTCGGCACCGGGCCCTTTTCTTTCAAAAAAAACTGGGGGTTTGAGCCAAGCCCGCTCGCCTATGAGTTCAAGCTTCTCCGCGATCAGGAGCTCCCGGACGTTAATCCACTCAATCCGAAATATCAGCTGATGATCAAAACCTGGAAAAAGCTGCCCTTGCCGATTGCCAATCGTGTGGGGCCGTTCGTTGCCCGCGGTCTTGGTTAGAGCCGCAGCCGGATTGGACGCCTCATGGCACGTCTTTTGTTTTTGTCACACCGCATTCCCTATCCCCCCAACAAGGGTGATAAAATCCGCTCGTGGCATATTCTGAAATATCTGGCGGCGCGCCACGAGGTCTCGGTCGGTGCTTTTATTGATGACCCCGAAGATTTGGCCCACCAGGACACGGTACGAGCGATTGCCGCCGATAGTTTTTTCGCCAAAATCTCGCCCGGCATCCGAAAAGCGATGAGTGCGCGTGCCTTTCTCGGTTCAGGCTCGCAATCGATGGCGTTTTATGCCGATAGGGCCATGCAAAGCTGGGTGAAGGGATTAATTGAATCAGAGAAAATCGATGCCGCGTTCCTGTTTTCCTCGACAGTCGCGCAATTTGTTTTGCCCTACACAGATCAAGTGCCGCTGTTGATGGACTTTGTCGATATGGACTCGGATAAATGGCGGCAATACAGCCTGAAGACGTCGTTTCCCATGCGGGGTGTCTATGCGCGGGAGGCCAGCACGCTTGCAAAGGAGGAGCACAAGATCGCAGAACGCGCGGTGGCTTCCTTTTTTGTGTCCGATGATGAGGCCGCGCTTTTTCGTCGGCAATTTCCAAATACGGCAGGGTCAATTCACGCGCTTGAAAATGGCGTCGATGCAGATTTCTTCGACCCTGCCAAGGTGCCGCCCGCCGCGCTCGGCGAGGGGCCGATCTATTGTTTCACCGGCGCTATGGATTACCGTGCCAACGTTGATGCCGTTCTCTGGTTTCAGAAATCGGTTTGGCACACGATCCGGGCCAGCCAACCCAAAGCCCAATTCTATATTGTCGGGGGAAAACCGGCCCCTGAAATTATTGCGCTCGCGGAAAAGGAGGGCGTTACTGTCACAGGGCGCGTTGAGGATGTGCGCCCTTACATTGCGCGCGCCGATGTCAGTATTGCGCCGCTGCAAATCGCGCGCGGGATTCAAAACAAGGTGCTTGAAGCGATGGCAATGTCGAAAGCGATTGTCGCGACACCCCAGGCATTCGAAGGCATCGATGCAATTCCGGGCAAGCATCTTGAGGTTGCCGCGGGTGCTGAGACGTTTGCGTCCACTTGTCTTTCGTTATCGAATTCCCCGGAAGATCGCGGTCGCATGGGCCGCGCGGCACGTCTGTTAGTCCTCAATCGGTATGGATGGGAAGCACGCCTTGGCGCATTGGAACCGCATTTGAATGCCGCGCTAAAAACCTGAAAAAGTCAGGTTTGGCGTATGCGCTTCATGATGTAAGGCGATTTCAAGGTTTCCCGGTCATACCTGACACGTTAATATTGTGCTGAAGATCCGCGAATGTGCGGCAAACCTGCTGATGAGTATGAAATATGACGCAGCCCTCCGCCAACGAAAGTAATTCAAATCCGATCGCCGGGTCGGAGCCTTCGGGTGCTTCCGAGACTGTCGCCTGGGCGACTCCCGTCGGTGAGTGGCGTCAGGCGGTGATTTCCTGGTTTGTTGTGGCAATCGCCGCCGTTGCGCTTATGTGGCAGACGGTTGAGACAATGGTCCTCACCTGGTGGAATTCGGCGACATTCAACCACATCCTGCTCATTCCCTTCATCGTCGGTTGGCTTGTTTGGCAGCGGAAAGATGCGTTGAAGGCGGCGGAGGTGAAACCGTGGCTCCCGGCACTGCTGATTCTCGTTGGCGCGGTCATGCTTTGGTTGCTCGGCCGATTTGCCGATGCGATGGTGGTGCAACATTTCGCATTTGTCTTTTTGCTCCAAGGCCTGACAATCTCGATCTTTGGCATCGCGGTCAGCCGGGTGCTGTTTTTTCCGCTTTGCTATATGATTTTCCTGGTTCCTTTCGGATCCTCGCTCATCCCGCCGATGCAGGATTTTACGGCCCACTTCATCGTTCGCGTGCTCCAGTTTCAGGAAATACCGGTATTTCTCGATGGGGTATTCCTGATGACCCCGTCGGGTGAATTTCAGGTGGCGGAAGCCTGTTCGGGCGTTCGCTTTTTGATCGCGACGATTGCGGTTGGGGTGCTTTTTGCCAACCTTTGTTTCCGGTCTTGGACGCGGCGGGCGATCATTGTGTTTCTGTCTGCGGCGATCCCAATCATTGCCAATGGGATCAGGGCATGGGGCATTGTCTATATCGCCTATCTCACCGACAACAAGGTCGCCACCGGGGTTGACCATGTCGTCTATGGATGGGGCTTTTTCGCCTTTGTGCTGCTGGCATTCATCATGATTGGTATGTCGTTCTCTGATCGGCCGATTGATGACCCGATGGTTTCGAATAGAATTGTTGGCCATTGGAACGGATTGGGGGTTCGTTTTGGGCTCGGCCAACCTTTGATCGTGGCGCTTATTGGCTTCACGTTTGTTGTTGCGGCGCCAGCGTACAGCAATTTTGTCGATGCGCGGCGACCCGCGACATATGTCACCGAGCTGACGGCGCCCACGCTCGAAGGATGGACAAAGGTTGAAGAGAACCGTTTGCGGTGGCGGCCCTATTACGCAGGCGCAGATGCGGAGCTGGTGCAACGGTATCGGCGCGGCGAAGAGACCGTTACGCTTTATCTGGGTCTCTATAACTACCAGCGTGGCGGGGCAGAATTGATCGCCTATGACAACACAGCGATTGCCCCGAAATCATGGTTCCGCGCCACAAGTTCCGCGGTGAAGGTCGAGTTCCAGTCATCGATGGTTGATGCTGAATATCATCGCATAAATGGTGGTCGTTCGCGGGTGCGTGACCTCATTCAGGTTTTCTGGGTTGGCGATCGTTTGACCGGTAGCAAAGCGAAGGCAAAGATTTATGGCGCAGCAGCGCGGGCCTTGAACGGCGAGCTTGCGGCTGGCGTGATTGCCATATCTTCAGAGCGGCAGAAGCGTGAAGTCGATAATATGAGCTCGTTGGAAAGCTTTATGGCTGCGCTTCCGGCTCCGCAGTCGCTTTTCGGTATGGCCGAAGGGGACAGCGGACCTGCCCTTGCGAATGCGGGTGGGCGTTAAGCCATGTGCGGGATCGCCGGGATCTTCGATACCAAGGGTGTGGCGCCGATCGCCCGCGCCGATCTTGAGCTGATGAATGCTCGACAGTTCCATCGTGGTCCTGATGAAGGCGGCATTTTCGAAGGCCCCGGCATAGGCCTTGCGCATCGTCGGCTATCGATCATCGATCTCAGCCACGGGCAGCAGCCGATGGCCTCAACCGATCAGCAGACCGTCGTTTGTTTTAACGGCGAGATTTATAATTTTCGCGAGCTGCGGGCGGATCTGGAAGCACTTGGCCACCGGTTCCGCACCAATTGCGATACCGAGGTTTTGCTTGAAGCTTGGCGGGCCTGGGGTGAGGACTGTGTTCGTCGTTTAAGGGGCATGTTTGCCTTTGCAATTTGGGATGAGCGTACGCACGTTTTGTTCCTCGCGCGCGACCGGCTGGGGATTAAACCGCTTTTTTATCATATCGACGGGGCGGGCGTGTTCCGCTTTGCCTCGGAGATGAAGGCGATCGAGGCGTTGATTGATACCCCCCGCACGATTGAGCCGCGAGCGCTCGATGATTATCTGGCTTATGGATACGTCCCTGATCCGCAATGCTTTTTTGCTGGCTTCCAAAAACTTGCACCAGCGCATACCCTGACAATTGAACGCGGCAAGCCTGTTCCTCAGCCCAAACGCTATTGGGATCTGCGGTTTGTACCGCGTCATAACCTCAAACTTGAAGATGCCGAGGAAGAGCTGCGCGTGCACATGGACGAGGCGGTTCGCCTGCGCATGGTCGCTGATGTGCCACTCGGTGCTTTTCTTTCCGGTGGCGTCGACTCAAGCGCCGTGGTTGCCTCGATGGCGAAAGCGATTGAAACGCCGGTGAATAGTTGTGCGATCGAGTTTGACGATCCACGCTTCAATGAAGGTGATTTCGCTGACCAGGTGGCTGCCCACTGCGGGACAGCGCATTGGAAACGTGTTGTCCGCGCCGATGATCATTCACTCGTTGAGACCCTGGCCGATCTCTATGATGAGCCCTTTGCCGATAACTCTGCCATGCCAACCTATCGCGTTTGCGAGCTGGCACGTGAGCGCGTTATTGTTGCGCTTTCCGGAGATGGTGGCGACGAAGTATTTGCCGGGTATCGACGCTATCGTTTGTTCATGGCCGAGGAACAGGTTCGCCGTCGCATGCCATTTGCGCTCAGGCGATCGATATTTGGACCGCTGGGAAGACTGTATCCCAAGCTCGACTGGGCGCCGCAAATGTTTCGTGCGAAGACGACGTTTCAGGCGCTTGCCCGGTCATCAGCTGAAGCCTATTTCCGAGCTGTCTCCTATGTTGGGGATGAGGATCGCAATCGACTGCTGAGCGACCGCCACCGCAGTCAAGTGGGCGACTATCATCCCAAATGCCATCTCACACGCGCCTTTGATGAGGCGGACGCTAACGATCCGCTCAATTGTGCGCAGTACGCCGACATGCGCACCTATCTTCCCGGCGATATCCTGACCAAGGTCGATCGGGCAAGCATGGCGCATGCGCTCGAGGTTCGTGTCCCGCTGCTCGATCATAAATTCGTTGAATGGAGCGCCACCCTGCCGCCTGCGATGAAACTCGCAAAAGGGGAGGGGAAAGCGGTATTCAAGTCAGCGCAAAAGCCGCGGTTGCCCAACAATATTCTCTATCGGAAGAAAATGGGATTTGTCTCACCGATCTCACAATGGTTCCGGCGGGAGCTTAAGGATCGTGCGCATCATGTGGTCACGAGTGCAGCTCTGCTCGATAGCGGGGCATTTGATGCGCGCGCCCTGACAGAGCTCTATGATCAGCACCAATCAGGGCAACGCGATCATGGCCGGACACTCTGGTCATTGATGATGCTAGAGGCGGTCTTGAACCCACGGAAAGACACCCATACGGATGCGCCTTCATATCATCGCGCCGATTTACCCGCACCAGCCGGTGAAGCGGCGTGACAAATCAGGCTCTTTCGCTCATCGTGGCGACCTTGATGGCGTTGTTTGGTTGCTTTGGCGCAACCGTAGCGTCTGCCGATGATCGCAAGTTTCCATCGGTTGTGAAACGGGTAAAAGGCAGTGTGGTGGGCATCGCGACCTATGAGCCTCTAAGGCAGCCGCGAACTGTATTACGTGGTAGCGGGTTCGTGGTGGGGGATGGCTCCTTTGTGATCACCAATGACCATGTCGTTCAGGGGGGTGAAAACACTGCCCAACGACGTGAACTTCGCGTGCTGGTGGGGCGCGGACAGCGATATCAGCAACGAAGTGTCAAAGTGCTATCTACCGATCCAGCGCACGATCTTGCCCTGCTTGAGATTGAAGGCATTCCGCTGCCACCGCTTCGGTTGGACCAAAACCGGCGGTTCCTGGATGAGGGGACATCAATCGGAATGACCGGTTACCCAATCGGCTCAATCCTTGGGCTTTATGTCGTGACGCATCGGGGAATTATTTCTGCCATCAGCCCGAATGCGATCCCTGTTCCCCGTGCGTCCCTTTTGGACGCGGCGACTGTCGCCCGGCGACGGTTTGATGTCTATCAGCTTGATATTATTGCATTCCCGGGAAATTCGGGTAGCCCGGTATATGATGCACAAACGGGTGAAGTGGTCGGCGTATTGAATAGCGCCTATGTCAAGCAAACCCGAGAACAAGCGTTGAGCGATCCGAGTGGGATTTCGTTTGCGATCCCCGCCCATTATGCGCAGGCCATGCTGGAGCGCTATGTTGCAGAACAACAGAGACGATAGTCAGTATCCGGCTCAAATGCTCTCCGCGCGCTCATGTTTTTGAGCGGCAAATATCCTTGCAAGAGCCAGGCCGGTTTGTGATCCAACCAGTATGTTAGGGTTTGGGCGGTCTGTGGGTTTCAGATTCGCCATTGACCTCGATATCGTCAGTCTTGGGGTCGTCCTCATCTCGGTCGATGGTGTCCGCGTGACGACCGCCACCTGCCGCCGGTTGTATCTCGGACAAAGATCGTGCGTCTTCATCAGAAACATACTGCGGCACTTCCGGGGTCTGGACAACGGTTTCGCCGCCATCCTTAAAGCGTATCAGATAGTAAAATCCACCGACAGCCAAAGTCCACCCGATGGTCGCGCCGACCGCGCATATAAGTAGGGAACTTCGTAGTGAGATGCGGCGACCGCGCGCCCGGTCATTTACAATCCTCTTAGTCATACGTTCAACTCTCTGCCTGAGCTTGATTTTTTTAGTCCAAGCATGCTGTGCACACTTATCTTTGCTCTTATTTACCTTGAGATACACCCAAGGTGTGTCTGCTTTCCGTGAAAGCTCC
>JBCDDR010000134.1:0-7255 GCA_039180205.1 Pseudomonadota bacterium
CGAAGCCACTGTGGTTGAAAAAGACATGAATGACGACGGCGTTCTGCGCCTCGTTTTGTCCAGCATAACAACCCCGGATGATGTGAGGCTTCCGCCAAAGGTGCGTGTCACGGTACGTACGCAACACGCCGACCCGCAGGTCGGAAGTCGGGTCGCCCTGATCGCGCGTTTGATGCCGCCACCCGGGCCTGCCGCACCGGGTAGCTTCGATTTCTCTCAGAAGGCCTTTTTTGAAGGTTTGGGCGCGGTTGGTTTTGCCATCAGCGACGTAGAGCCTCGCGATACCCTCGCCCAACCCGCCTTTCGGTTGCGGGCGGATGCCGTGCGCGGCGACATCGCAAAACGAATTCTCAACCAACTATCGGGCGACGCAGGCGGGCTTGCCGTGGCGCTTTCGGTTGGCGTGCGCGACTATCTGTCGGACCAGACGACCGAGGATATGCGGGATGCGGGATTGGCACACATGCTGGCGATTTCAGGCCTGCATATGGCGCTGATCTCCGGGGTTATCTTTTTCTTCGTTCGGTTGGGCCTTGCAAGTGTTCCTTTCCTCGCGCTTCACATGCCCATCAAAGCGATTGCAGCGGGTTTCGCGCTTGCAGCGGCTGCGATTTATCTCGTGCTTTCCGGGGCGAGCACGCCTTCACAGCGAGCCTTTGTCATGGTGGCGATTGCGCTTGCCGCGCTCCTGTTCGGAAGGCGTGCGATTTCAATCCGGTCTGCGGCGCTGGCGGCGGCAGTGGTGCTGACTTTGGCCCCGCATTCAGTGACATCGGTAAGCTTCCAAATGTCATTTGCCGCCGTTGTGATGTTGATCTCTGTTTTCGGCTGGTTGCAATCCCGACGGATGGTAAACCCGCCGCGCGGGGGTGTTTTGAAACGCTTCTTCGGTTACCTCGCGATCACAGCGCTCTCCACCCTGGTGGCCGAGGCGGCGATCGCGCCATTTGCTATCTATCATTTCGGCGGAATTGCCAGCTACGGCATCATCGCAAATCTGGTCGCGATGCCGCTTCTTGCCTTTATCGTGATGCCCTTGATCGCGGTGATGTTTGTGTTGATGCCATTTGGGCTTGAAGCCATCCCGCTTGTTGCGATTGGTCCTGCGCTCGACCTGATGATCTTGATTGCGCACGATGTGGCACATGCACCGTTTTCATCGCTTGATGTTGCCGCCTGGGTTCCTGGTCGACTTGCGGTGATCGCGGCGGGTGGACTTTGGTTTTGCCTTTGGGTGGGGCCGTTGCGCTTGATCGGTGTTGGTATCATCGCCACCGCATTCTTATCCCCCAGCGCCAGTCGGCCCGATATTCTGATCAACGACACCGGCAGGCTGATCGGAATTTATGACCGTGAGCAGGATAAGCTCTGGTATTCCGATACGCGCCGCCGAGAGTTCGTGCGGGAGAGTTGGGAACGGCGGCTCGGCGCGCCAATGGGTACAGGCTGGAACGAAGAAGAGGGTGACAAGCGGCTATCACTCGCCTGCGATCGATGGGGGTGTTTGTTCAGACCTCCGAATTGGCCGCAGTCGTTCATTGTTGAGACTGTCACCCATCCGGGCGCATTGGCGAGTGCCTGCGCGCAAGCGGCACTCGTCATCTCGCGGGTGCCGGTGGGCGATACCTGCGATGCAGCGGTGATTGATCAAGCGGATTTAGAGCGAAGGGGAGCGCACAGCGTTCGCATCAGGCGCGACGCGAGTGGTTCAGCCCACATTGTCGTTCGCGCAGCCAGTGAGGCCGAAGCAAGCCGCCCATGGCAAAAACGTATGGTGCCAGAACCGAAACAGGGGGCAAATGCCCCCTGATCCGCGTAAAAATTTCGGTTCCTCAGAATGGGAACAGGATTTCATACAATTGTTGACCGTAGCGTGCCTGCTGAACGTCGGTGAGCTGGCCCTTGCCGCCATAAACGATGCGCGCCTCGGCAATCTGTGTATGATCGATGGTATTGTCTGCGGCGATATCCTGCGGGCGAACGACGCCGGCGATTAGAAGCTCGCGTTTTTCGAAATTGACACGGACTTCCTGACGCCCCTGCACAATCATGTTCCCGTTGGGCAGGACGTGCGTCACGAGCGCCGCAACGGTCATATTGATGTTTTCACTGCGTTGAACCTGGCCATTGCCGACGGTTGAGCTTTGGCTGTCATAGTCGACGAGCGCCCCTGGATTGACAGCATCGGGGAGAAAACTGCCGAGCGACCCTTCAAAACCCAGGAAGTTGCTCAGACCTGCATTTTCACTTGAATCGCGCGTTCGCGTTGTGGTGTTGCCTACCTGCGCGCGGTCGGAAATATCGATATTGACGGTGAGGATATCGCCAACATTCGCCGCGCGTTGATCCTTGAAAAAGGCGCGGGCACCGGTGCGATAGAGCGATGTGGTGCCTTGCCCTTCATTCGCAACGGCACGGCGGGCGGCAATAATCGGCGCACCAAGCGACGCCGGTTGCACGGGCGTTTCAACTTCCTCTATCGGGCTGAGCGACGGTGCGGACCCGATGTTTTTAACGCGATCAGCGACCGAGCACGCACTGAGACTTGCGGTGATTAGGCCTAGGGCGAGGATCTGCTTCGTCACGTTCGCAACGCGTATATGCCGTGTCATGGTATTTCCTTTGAAAGAAAGTGTCTTTGAATAGGGATGAGTTTGCGGGGGAAAACCTAGCGCTGTGCCAAGCCGATGTTGGCGAGTGGCTCAACGACAAGGAGCTGCGGACCTGCAATGCGCGCCTCAAAAATCCGTCGGCTGGTTACGTTCAGCACCCGGATGGTTTCGTTGCGCGCCCCCGCTTCCATCGCCTTGCCCCGCGCGGTGAGCGACAAGCGCCCCGATTTATAAACGAGCGTGACAAGGTCTCCTTTTTTGACAAGACGTGGCTTCTCCAGATCAAGCGAGCGGATCGGTGCTCCCGGCTTGATGGGTCGTTTGGCCGCCATTCCGATAAGCCGATCTTTTGACCGGAGGACGTTTGTGTTCGAACGATAGGCTGGGACCTGCACCCAGCCGAGATCATCTTCGGTGATGACCTCGCCGCGCAGCTTCTGCACTTTCAACGCAGGGAGACTAACGGTCTTGCTCTCTGCATATGCATGCGGTGCAACGATGATCAGTACGCTAAAGGCAAGCAACAGCGCCATGACCCTGCGATGGAGTTTGTAAGAGCGTGGCATTTGTAGGATTCTCCTTATCCGGCGCGCCTTTACGCGCCTCTGTTTAGGGGCTCGGCCTAGCGAAGCTGGCTTGTCGCGTTCATCATTTCATCAACGGCGGAGATCACACGGCTGTTCATCTCATAGGCGCGCTGCGCGGTGATCAGGCTCGTGATTTCGGTTACCGGGTTCACGTTCGAGGCTTCGATGAAACCCTGGCGCAAGGTACCAAGACCAGGCGCACCGGGAATGCCGACAACTTCATCTCCCGATGCGGGTGTCGCCAAGAGCAGGTTATCGCCGATGGCCTGCAGGCCCGCTTCGTTTGCAAAGTTGACGAGTTCGATCTGTCCCACATTCTGGAATTCGATCTGACCGGCGAGCGTGACTTCCACCTGACCGATCTCATTGATTGTGACGCTGGTGGCTTCCTGAGGGATGGCAATGCCGGGTGACACCTCGAACCCTTGCGGGGTGACGAGCTGGCCCTGTTCACTCAATTGAAAGCTGCCTGAGCGGGTATAAGCCTGGGTACCGTCTGGAAGGTTGATACGGAAAAAACCACGGCCATTCACCGCAATATCATAAGGGTTTGACGTTTCGGTCAGGCTGCCCTGTTCGCTCACCCGATAAACCCCGCCAGCTTTCACGCCGACACCGATCTGGATGCCTGACGGGACAAGCGTTCCGGCATCGGATGAAGCCGAGCCCACACGTTCGATATTCTGGTAGAGCAGGTCCTGAAACTCGGCGCGTTGGCGCTTATAGCCGGTGGTATTCATGTTCGCGATGTTGTTCGAAATCACTTCAACGTTGAGCTGCTGCGCGAGCATGCCGGTTGCGGCTGTGGAAAGGGCTTTCATATCTGGAACTCCTTGGAACTCAAAAAGGGGATCAGGGCTGCACTATTGAACGCGCGCCAGTTTCTCGATGCTCTGCGAGCGCATCTGCTCATAATTTTCGAGGAATTTTCCGGTCGATTGATAGGCGCGCATCACTTCGATCATGTCGGTAATTTCGGTGATGCCATTCACGTTGGAGCCCTCAAGCGTGCCCGCCAGTAATGAATAGTCTTGCGCAGGGATTGGGTCTTCGTCAGCCGAATACATCCCGTCGCCGACTTTCTTCATCGCGTTCTGATTGGGAAAAGTCACGATATCCAAGCGCGCGATCAGCTCGCCTGAAGCTGAGATCGACCCCTCCGACGTGATCGTTACGTCGGTTGCATCCTGAGCGATCGTGATCGGTGCGCCGCTCGTGTCGAGTACCCGCGCACCGGCGTTGTTGGTGAGCACACCGTCCACACCAATTTTGAACCCGCCATTCCGGCTATAGCGCCGTTCGCCTGTTGCCGGGTCTTCCAGAGTGAAAAAACCATCACCGCTGATTGCCGCATCGAGGGGGTTTCCGGTCGTGATGAACTCGCCCTGGGTCAGATCGCGGGACATGCCATAGTCCTGAACGAAGGAAACTTCGGCCATCGGGTCCATCGCCACGTCGTCCATTTCGGTCAGGTATTCCTGGAACATCAATTGTTCGCGGCGGAACCCGATCGTGTTCATGTTCGCGAGGTTGTTGGCGATTGTGTCCATGCGGCGTCGGAGGGCCATCTGGTTCGAAAGCGCGATATATTGTGTGGTATCCATGGAGCTGTCCCAGTTGGTCGTCGTTTGTGCTGTCTTGCCAGGTCTCTAGCGGCCTCTTGTCCAAATGCGTTGGGCCGTTCGCCAGATACAAAGCAACTGGCGTGCCAAAACATAATCTGTTGTATTTCAGTGGCTTAGTATGATGAGATGGTGAATTTTGGTGCCGGGCGGCAAGCTCAACCCAGTCAAATGGGTAGGATTTGCCGGTCCGGTGTCGGCTCATTTTGGATATCCACCCGTCTTCAACCGCTTATTAACCGCAATTCCTTATCTTCTCTTCATTCGATGGCGAGGCGAAACGCGGTCTGGCCCAAAATTTTTCATGAAGCGAGTGAGGGAACATGGCCGAAGACGCGGAAATAGAAGACTCGGACGGCCCAAGCGAGGATGCGCTTGAGGGCGGGAAAAAAGGTTTCTTGTCAAAGAAAATGCTTATGATTCTGGCGCCGGTCGTTCTTCTCGTTATCGGCGGTGGCGGGGCTGCCCTCATGGGTGTCTTTTCGTCGAAGGACAAAAGCCACGACGGAGACGAGGTTGCCCATTATGACGAGGCGGGGACAGGTGGTCACGGCGATGACCATGGTGCCGAACATAGTAATGACCATGGCGAAGGCGCGCACGATAAGGCCAAAAGACCGAAAGATGCGCGCAAAGTTCAAAACGTCGATATTCCCGATATTCTGGTCAATCTAAATACGGGAACGACGAAAAACAGCTTTTTGAAACTGAAAGTTTCGCTTGAAGTCGATGGCGCGGTAACGCTGGAGGAACTTGAGGCGCAGATGCCTCGTGTTCTCGATCATTTTCAGATTTACCTGCGTGAGCTTCGGCTCGAGGATCTTTCAGGGTCAGCAGGGATGTTTCGGCTAAAGGAAGAGCTTTTGCGGCGTGTCAATCGCGCGGTCTATCCAACGAAGGTATATGACGTGCTGTTTCGAGAGATGTTGGTGCAGTGACAAAATTTAAGTTCCGGCTTTTCGGGGCTGATGTCCAAACCGATATGGCCTGTATCCAAACCGTTATTGAAAGTGTTGCGTGATGAGTGAAGACGATGATCTCGCCGCCGAATGGGGCGCCATGGCCGACGATGATGGCGTTGGAGAGGGCGAAGACGCCGAACGCGTTCTTGACCAGAATGAGATCGATAGCCTGTTGGGCTTCGATGATGATGAAGATGGATCGGAAAGCCATGGCATTCAGGCGATTATCAATTCATCGCTGGTGTCTTACGAGCGGCTACCGATGCTCGATGTTATTTTCGATCGCATGGTCCGCACGCTCACCACGTCGCTTCGAAACTTTACTTCCGACAATATGGATGTCTCGCTCGACAGCATCACATCGGTGCGCTTTGGGGATTATTTGAACGCGATCCCACTGCCGGCGATGATTTCTGTCTTCAGGGCCGAAGAATGGGACAACCTGGGACTTCTCACGGTTGACTCAAGTCTGATCTACTCGATCGTCGATGCGCTTCTCGGCGGGCGTCGGGGTACCGCTGCGATGCGCATCGAAGGACGACCCTACACAACGATTGAACAAACTCTTGTCGAGCAGATGGTGGGGGTTGTGCTGAGCGATCTGAGTGCAGCGTTCGAACCGTTGAGCCCGGTTAAATTCGCCTTCGAAAGGCTGGAGACAAATCCGCGTTTCGCGACAATTGCGCGCCCACCCAATGCTGCGATTCTGATCAAGATGCGTGTCGATATGGAAGATCGTGGCGGACGTATTGAAATCTTGTTTCCCTACGCAACACTCGAGCCGGTTCGCGAACTTCTCCTCCAAAGGTTCATGGGAGAAAAATTCGGTCGCGATACAATCTGGGAAACCCATTTAGCGACCGAACTTTGGCATACACAGGTGCCGATGAACGCCGTTTTGGACGAGCAGGTCATGAGTTTGAAGGATGTTATGGACCTGAAAGTCGGGCAGACGCTGAAACTGGCCGCCACCCCCGAAAGCCTCGTCGAATTGAGATGTGGTGAGGTGCCGATGTGCCAGGGCCGCATTGGTAAGTCCGGGCAATACATCGCCATCCAGGTCGACGATGCATAGTTAAGGTCGACAAAACAACGAACAGGCTTTGCGCGCGTCAAGGCAACAAAGACACACGGCGCGCATTAGGCCAGAGAAATGCACACAGGTTATCGAGGGACATTCATGATGACCAATCTTCATCTCCAACTCATATCGAACGGCGTCCTGATCATTTTACTGGTGGCCGTTCTTGCCTTTGCGTGGCGTCTGAACTTGCGGCTGGCGCGATTGCGAGATGACCAGGGTGAGATGAAGTCGCTGATTAGTGGCCTCAATGACGCAACTGAGCGGGCGCATTCGGGCATCAGCCACCTGAGAACCGCGGCGACGGAAAGCAGGACGGCGCTTGAGGAAGAGCGTGAAAAGGCGCGCGCACTTGCCGATGAGCTGATTTTGATCACACAGACCGGGGAAA
>JBCDDR010000135.1:0-7235 GCA_039180205.1 Pseudomonadota bacterium
CCCAAACAGCCGCGCGGTGGAGCGCACACCGACGAGCGCATCGTCTTCAACATCCTGTGCAGCATAGATCGTGTCATAGCCGAGCGTCCAGGCGATGCCAGCGCCGTAAAGCAAAAGCGCGGCGATGTTCAAGGCGCCCGTCGTCGCCGTCCACGCAACAAGCACCCCCCAGTTGAAGGTGAGGCCGAGCCACGCCTGCGGCCAGTCGGTCAGCCGCTTCATGAAAGGGTAGGCGGCAACAAGTGCGAGCGCGCCGAGCCCCACGAGGATCGCGATGCCATTGAACTGAATGAGCACAAGAAACCCAACGAGCGATTGCGCGACAAGAAAGCCCCAGGCGGCTTTCACGCTGATCCGCCCCGCCGCGACCGGTCGCCCCCGCGTGCGTGCGACCTGAGCATCGATATCGCGATCGACGATATCGTTATAGGTGCATCCCGCCGCGCGCATCACCGCCGCACCGATAAATAACAAGGCGATCTGCCAAAGGTTGGGCCAGCTATCCCCCGCATAAATGCTCGCCGCGATCGAACCCAGCGCACAGGGCCAAAAGAGCAGCCAAATGCCGATCGGCCGATCATACCGCCCAAGCACGGCATAATTGCGCATACCGGGGGGCAGCCGATCGAGCCAACTCGCCGCCGGGCTATCGGCGGGTTTCGCTGTGTTCGTGTCCTCTGGGTTCGCTGCGTCGCTCATGCCCTGCCCTCTACGCGGCTTTCCCGCAAGCGGCAAGAGGCGTGACACAAGGGAAGTGGATGATCGCTTATCAAACAAAGCCATATGGCAACACTGCTCAAGCGACAGTTAGGGCATTGCTATCTTGCACACAAAAGACAACTATCGGGTTTGAAATAAATAAGGTCACATCCAATGTCTCTGCCCCCAGATGTACCCCTATATATGTATGACGGAGATTGTGCGCTCTGCTCATCCTTCGTGCGATTTTTGCTTCGACATGAAAAAACGGGGCGATTGAAATTGGCAACCGCGCAGTCCGCTGTCGGACGCTCGATTTATATTGCGGAAGGTTTGAGTCCAGACGCCATGGAGACCGCGATCCTGCGCGTAGACGGCAGGACTTGGATAAATCTGGACCTGTTCTCCGAAGGCCTCGCGCTATGTGGCTGGCCATGGAAACTTGCACGGGTTTTGCATCTTCTGCCGAAGCCTATATCAAACTGGCTTTATCAACGAATTGCGAACAATCGGAAGTTATTCAACCGCAACCAGTGCCCTATCCCGACTGCGGAGATGCGGGCGCGCTTACTTGAGTAAACCTGGTTTTTCGCCGACGGTAAAGGCGATCTTGCGCAACGCCTGATCGATGTCCGCAACCTATGGGCCCCCCTGTGAGTGCTTTTGGCTATGACCATGAATACTTGGCAGGATGCAGAGTATCAGCCCCTCTTTGCTCAAGCCTTGGGTGCGCATTGGAAAACTCTGCCTGAAAAAGTTAAAGATCTGCACGACGTAGCAGATGTTCGCCATTGGGCCGGAGAAGCAACCGTTACACGCGGTACGCATGTCTTGAGCAGGATGGCGAATGTCGCAGCGCGTTTTCCACCCGCAAACGAGAACTGTCAGGTTGAAATCGAGATGCGGCGAACGTCATCGGGGGAGATATGGATGCGCCGGTTCGGTGATTGGTCATTTCAATCGAGATTAATGCTGGGAAAAGAAACCGCTGCGCCCATCCTTGAGTGCTTTGGACCAATGCGCTTTGGTCTTCGGCTCAAATTCGTAGATGGCCGTTTGCGCTTTCCCGTTGCGACCGGCTATTTTTTGGGGCTTCCGCTTCCAAAATGGCTGCTTCCCGAAAGCCAGTCATATGAGTACGTCAATTCAAATGAGAAAGTCTGTTTCGATATTTCGGTGAGCCTTCCGGTCGTGGGTTTTCTCGTCCGCTATCATGGGTGGCTTGAGCCGAAACATCCCTGATGCACACCCTGTTTTTCTAAGCTTCGCTTTCAGCTTGCGCCGCTTCCAAAATCTCAATCAGCTTGCCGGCACCGTCCTGCCCCGCCGCTTTGGCCATTTTCGCGAGCTTCATCGCTTCGTTATGGTCACGTTTGACGCCGATCCCGTCTGCCAGACAACAGGCGAGGTTGACCATCGCGCGGGTGTCGCCGCGTTCAATCGCGCGGGCATACATGACTGCGGCCTGTTGCGGGTTTTCTGCTGTTCCGATCCCGTTTTGATAGCAATAGCCAAGCGCAAACATGGCGCCAGCATCGCCCTTTTCGGCAGCGCGGCGATAAAGCGTGACCGCGCTGGTCGCGTCAACGGGCACACCGTTACCCTGTTGATAACAAAGCCCGAGATGCGCCATGGCCTTTGGCTCGCCCAGGTCAACCGCGCGCTGATAATATTCGATCGCCTTTGGCATATTGGCTTCGACGCCCAGGCCCTGTTGGTAACAGACGCCCAGGTTAAAGACTGCGTTCGCCTCATCTAGCTCGGCGGCCTGGCGGTAATGATCGACCGCCAGGTTGATATCGACCGGTACGCCGAGCCCGCGTTCATAACAGACCCCGAGATTGAAAATAGCGAGCGCATTGCCTTCGCCAGCCGCCTGTTTGAAGAGCTCAAACGCCTTGATCCGGTCAGTATCGACGCCCAGGCCCTTTTGATAGCAAATGCCCAGATTGACCATGGCCTCCGCGTCGCCTGCTTCTGCGCCCACGCGATATGTTTCAGCGATTTCAGTTGCGTTTTGCGGATCGCGCGTCATTTCCGTACCCTCTGTTTCATCACTAAGTTGCCTCGTAGAGACACGGGGTAGCGCTTTCATGCCATTCACGCCAACAGGTTTTCTTGAGATTTTCTTAGCCGTCAAAATACCATGCCAGAAGCCATTCAGCTCGATTCCGGATAAACCGCTCAGGTTTTTCTGAATGCGTTGCCGTGAAAATACTGCAGGGTTGCGGTTGAAACATAGCCATGAATTGCGTGCGGATCGGGGCTTAGTTGCGACGCGCGTGAGACCAGAAAGCTCGCAAACCCATGTACCATCGCCCAGATCGGCGCACCAAAGGCGTGCGGATCTAAATCACCGAGCCCCTCCACCCGCATCACCATCGTCAGCTCATCGATAAAATCCTGATAGGCGGCACGCCCGGCGATTTTTGCGATATCGACTTCGCGAGAAGCTTAAGTCACTGCCTTCAGGAGCCGCCACAGTTGCGCGGGGCTTATCTGGATATGTTCCCAGACGATCAAGCGGCAACAAATCTGGAGAATTGGAACGCGTTCGAATTGAAGAACCCTGAGTCATTCCGCAACATGTATTATTTCTGGGTCGCTCATAAGGACGATCAAGAAACCGCAGAGACATCACCAGCGATCTGGGCAACTCAATTTATTTGATACCATTCGGCGAGCAGGGCGCGCGACTGTCTTACGCCCATATCTGCCTCAACCAAAGACTAGCCGAAACATGCCACCACAACTTTTAAGGCTTCGGCAGCGTGTCTTTGAGCCAAAGGCTCAGTATTTCTTCAGGATATTACTGATTTCACTTGTGGCACGGCGGGAGATCGTTGCGCTTACATTATCCTGACATCTTTTGCCGCCTTTTCGAAGCGCTTCAATCTCACGGAGCTCTCCAAAGGTGAGGTCATCCCGGGTTCTGGTCAGCAAGGCTTCCACGTCACGGGTCTGTTTTTGGTCGAGCGTTTTATAGTCAAACGCCACTATTTGGCCATAGAGATATCCGCGCTGGGTTTTGGAAAGCCTGCCCGCCTCTTTTTTCAGCATATCGCAGCAACGACGAGCGCCCGCATCATACTCCTTGGATGCCTTTTCGCGAACCGCGCGAGCGGCCTTGACATCTTTTTTTGTCACCCCGAGCCTGGACATCTCCTCAAATCCAGCATCGGCGGCGGCGTCGATCTGGGCGCTGGCCCGCGCAACTTGAATATTGCACATTTTGCCGATGTCACTCGCGTTCGGCTTTTTTGCGACCTTAGCGAGCTGGGTTGGCCCGCCCCCATCACCACAAGCCACAAACGCAAACAACGAAACAAAAACCGCTACTTTTTTCCACATGATAACGCCCTGTTTTCTCAGTATTTTTTCCACACGTTGGATAGCATGCCGCCTGTCTCAGATCAATTCCGAAGCCGCCCAATCTTGTCGCAGCGGGATACCACGTGTGCCGAGGTCGATCGAAAACTATTCCACCTGCCAGGTTCGGCCGGCGCGCATCATCTCGTTCAACCGCGCGACACCTGGCCTCAGCCCGGTTTCCGGGTCGGGTATGCTCGATGGCTGCACCGAATAGGCGGCGCGATGTTCCTTAAGCCGGGCGGTGTAGGGCTCTTCCGGATCGCAGTAGAGCACGCCGATCACCATCGGATGTGCGCCATCCATCGGCAGCGTCGCCAGCATGCCCGCGAACGTGCGATTGGTCTCGTCATGGATCAGTATGTCGGCCTCGCTGACGCCATTTTCGCCGATCGTTGCGACTTCCAGCGCGAGCGTCTGCGTGTTGAGCGTGAGGCCTTTGTTCCGGTCTTTGCCGAAGATCAGCGGTTCGCCATGGATCGCCATCACCTGCGCATCCGCCGCGACCGCTTTTTCAGTAAAATCGGCAAATACTTTGTCATTATAAACGATGCAGTTTTGGAAAATCTCGACAAAGCTTGCCCCCTGATGCCCATGCGCGCGGGTGAAAATCTCGGGCATGTGCTTCTGCGCGGTATCGATGGTCCGCGCGACAAACCGCGCGCCCGAGCCAAGCGCCAGGGCACAGGGGTTCATCGGGTTGTCGATCGACCCGTTAGGGGTGGAGGGCGATCGCGTTCCCACCCGGCTGGTGGGCGAAAACTGGCCCTTGGTGAGCCCGTAAATCTCGTTGTTAAAGAGCAGAATATTGAGGTTCACATTGCGGCGGAGCGCATGGATCATGTGGTTGCCGCCGATCGATAGCCCGTCGCCATCGCCCGTGATGACCCAAACATCGAGATCGGGATTGGCGAGTTTGACTCCGGTTGCCACCGCTGGAGCGCGGCCATGAATGGTGTGAAACCCATAGGTCGCCATATAATAGGGGAAGCGTGACGAGCAGCCGATGCCCGAGACGAAGACGGTATTTTCCGGGCGCGCGCCGATTTCGGGCAGCGTGCGCTGCATGCATTTCAGGATCGCATAATCACCGCAACCGGGGCACCAGCGCACCTCCTGGTCGGTCGCGAAATCGGCGAGCTTAAGTTTGACCTGTTCGTTCATGCCGCCTCTCCTTCCAAAATACTGTCAATCGCGTCGAGGATTTCGGCGATGCGAAACGGTTGTCCCGTGATTTTGGTGAGCGACCGGGCCTTCAAAAGATATTTGTCTTTCAAGAGGGTTGCGAGCTGGCCGTCGTTCATCTCGGCGATCACGATGTCATCAAAGTTCGCTAGCAGCGCTTCGAGATTGCGCGGGAGGGGTGCCAGATAGCGGATATGGATGTGGCTCACATCACGGCCAGCCGCCCGCGCCCGGCGCACCGCCTGGTCAATCGGCCCGTGGGTGGAACCCCAGCCAACGATCGCCAACGCGCCTGTCACATTGCCAAGCGCCACATCCTGCTCGGGGATATCGTCGGCAATCCGCGCGATCTTTTCGGCGCGCGTGGCGGTCATTTTGGCGTGGTTTGCGGCATCGTATGAGATGTGCCCGCTATCATAGTCTTTCTCCAACCCCCCGATGCGGTGTTCACACCCCGGTGTGCCAGGCTTTGCCCAGACCCGGGCGAGCGTTTCAGGATTGCGCGCAAACGGATTGAACGGCGCATCACTTTCACGGGGCGGCGCATGCACCGGCGGAAAATGGGTATAGTCCGCCATATCATGAATGCGCCAGGGCTCCGCCGCATTCATGATATAGCCATCGGTCAACACCATGACAGGCGTCATATATTTTGTGGCAATCCGCGTCGCCTCGATCGCAACATCAAAGCCATCGCCCGGGGTTGCGGCGGCAATCACCGGCAGCGGCGCATCGCCATTGCGCCCATACACCGCCTGATAGAGATCGGACTGTTCGGTTTTGGTGGGAAGCCCGGTTGAAGGGCCTCCGCGCTGCGCGTTCACGATCACAAGCGGTAATTCAGTCGAAATCGCAAGCCCGATGGCCTCGGTCTTGAGCGCAATGCCGGGAACCGAGGATGACGTCACCCCCAGTGCGCCCGCATATGAGGCCCCGAGCGCGGAACATACCGCCGCGATTTCGTCTTCGGCCTGAAATGTCGTGATGTCGAACTCGGTCATGTTCGCCAGCTGATGAAGAAGCGGCGACGCAGGCGTGATGGGGTAGGAGCCCAGCACCATTGGCAGCTCGGCCAGCTCGGCCCCCGCAATGAGCCCCCAGGCGAGCGATTGCGCGCCCGTGACCGTACGATAATGCCCTTGCGGCAATTCCGCCGGGCGCACGCGGTAGCGCTTCACGCCGTCGCCAAGCTCGGCGGTTTCGCCATAGGCATGCCCGGCATTGAGCGCCGCGACATTGGCCGCCGCGAGATCGGGCGCTTTTGAAAATTTTGCTTCCAGCCACTCGATGATGGGCTGCCGCGCGCGGCCGAACATCCAAAGCATCAGCCCCAGCGTCCACATATTCTTGCAGCGCAGCGCATCCTTGTTACCGAGCTTGAAGTCCGCCACGCTCTCGAGCGTACGTTTGGAAATATCGAGCGCCAGCACCTGAAAAGCGGCGAGCGATTCATCGTCGAGCGGGCTATCGATGAAGCCGGCCTTCTGCAGGTTGCGTTTGCCGAAAGCACCGGTATCGATCACCACCAGCCCGCCGGGCGTAAGCCGCTCGAGATTGACCTTGAGCGCCGCCGGGTTCATGGCGATCAGCACATCGGGGTCGTCGCCAGCGGTCTGAATACGCGTTGCCCCGAAATTGATCTGGAAGGCCGACACGCCAAAAGTGGTGCCCGCCGGAGCGCGGATTTCAGCCGGAAAATCGGGGAAAGTGGAGAGATCATTCCCCGCCAGCGCCGAGGATACCGTGAACTGCGAGCCGGTCAGCTGCATCCCGTCGCCGCTATCACCGGCAAAGCGAATGACCACACTGTCGAGTTCGACAATCCCGTTCAGGTTTTCGTCGTCTAGCGCTGCATTTGCCGACGGCCCCCTTTGCATATCTTCCACACCTTGCTCCCGCAGACCATCGGGCCAGACGCCCCGGCTCATAGTGAGACCATATTAGATGATTTCTAATCTACTGTGGCAGACCAGCAAAAGGCG
>JBCDDR010000136.1:0-7176 GCA_039180205.1 Pseudomonadota bacterium
CAGGCGATCCAGGTCAATACGGGTAAAGGGTGCCACCTGGATGCGCAAATGGTCCAGGATGCGCTCAAGCATATGAACCTTGCTCGCGGCACTTTGTTGTTTATCGAAAATGTAGGGAACCTCGTCTGCCCGGCGAGCTTTGACCTGGGAGAGGCGCGGCGCGTCGTGCTCGCTTCAGTCACTGAGGGCGAAGATAAGCCCATCAAATACCCGGAAATGTTTGCGACAAGTGACGCGATGATCGTTTCGAAGACCGATCTCTTGTCACACCTTGATTTCGACGTGAGTGAACTATTGGCCAATGCGAGAAAAGTTCGTCCCCGTTTGGATATCGTGCGCGCATCGTCAAAATCTGAAGCAGGCCTTGATGAATGGTTGCAATGGCTGCGGAGCACGCGCGCGATCACGCTCAATAGACAAACCGAAGCGGCTGAATGAATGGCAACCGTTTACAACCCAACAAATGATGTTCGGCGGGAGCGGCGTTGTCTGCGTATCCGCGGCGCTGTCCAAGGGGTTGGGTTTCGTCCTTTTCTGTGGGCGCTCGCGCAAGAGTTTGACCTTGCCGGGTGGGTATTGAACGATGCGGAAGGCGTGCTTGCGGAGATCGAGGGACCTCGAGCTTTACTTGATCAATTTATCGATGATGTAGAGAAAAAGGCTCCGCCGCTATCACGGGTCGATGCCGTTGAATATGATCAGCGTCCCCTGGTTGGCGGCGATGGTTTTGAGATCCGCGAAAGCCTGGGCGGTGATGCGGTCAAAACTTCGATAACGCCAGATATGGCAACTTGTCCTGACTGCCTTGAAGATATCTTTGACCCCGAAAATCACCGATACCTCTATCCATTTACAAACTGCACGCATTGCGGGCCCCGTTACACGATTGCCAGATCCCTTCCCTATGACCGCGCAAAAACCTCGATGGCCCCTTTCGCCATGTGCCCCACTTGTCAGACCGAGTATGAAAATCCGGCAGACCGGCGATTTCACGCACAGCCCAATGCTTGTTCCGACTGTGGCCCCGCCCTTTCGCACTCCCCCGCAGATATCATTACGCGATTGGGCGCGGGCGAGATTGTTGCCATCAAGGGGCTTGGCGGATTTCATCTCGCCGTTGATGCAAGAAATGAACGAGCGGTTGCCCGCCTTAGGCAGAGGAAAGGGCGTGACGGCAAACCCTTTGCCGTGATGGTCGCGGGTATCGCCTCCGCAAGGAAACTGGCAGACCTGAGCCCCGATGAAGCAACGCTTTTGACGGATCGTACCCGACCAATCGTGATCGCCAAAGCGATTGAAGGCACAGGCATCGCACCAAGCGTGTCGAAAGGCCTTCCCTCGCTCGGATTAATGTTGCCCTACACGCCGATCCACTATCTCTTGTTTCACCTCGCCGCGGGCGCACCTAATGGCACCTCTTGGCTCGAGGTTCCTCAGGACTTGGCGCTCGTTATGACCAGCGCCAATCCCGGCGGCGAACCACTCGTTACCGGGAATACCGAAGCCTGCAAAAAACTGCACATGATTGCCGACACGATCGTTGTGCATGATCGTGATATTCTCGTTCGTGCAGACGATAGTGTGGTGCGCATGGTCGGCGGAGCACCCGCTTATCTGCGCCGTGCGCGCGGTCTTACCCCTGAGCCGATTTTGCTGTCCCACGATGTCCCGCCCACCCTGGCGGTTGGTGGTCATTTGAAGTCGGCAATCTGCGTCACGCGGGGACGAGAGGCCTTTTCATCACAGCATATTGGCGACCTCGAGAATGCAGCGACGATCAACGCATTGCATGAAACGGTGACCCACCTATTGGACATACTGGATGTCACGCCGGAGCGGGTCGCCTGTGACCTTCACCCTGATTTTGCCTCTACCCGGTTTGCCGAAAAGACCGGGCTCCCGCTGGTACGTGTGCAACATCACCATGCCCATATCGCTGCAGTGGCAGCAGAACATGGGATAGAGGGCCCTGCGATTGGTCTTGCGCTCGATGGGTATGGCCTGGGCGCGGACGGGCGCCAGAGCTGGGGCGGAGAATGCCTCAAAGTCGATGGCAGCCATTTTAGCCGGATCGGGTATTTGAAGCCGATTGCCCAGCCGGGCGGAGACCGAGCGGCGCGGGCCCCTTGGCGCATGGGAGCGGCGGCTCTCCATTCGATTGGCCGGGGAAATGAGATCGAAACCCGCTACAAAAACCAGGACGGTGTCGCACTCCTGAAAACAATGCTCGAGCGCGGGGTCAATGCCCCCCTCACCTCGTCGGCCGGGCGTTATTTTGATGCGGCCTGCGGGATACTGGGTATTTTGGATGAAGCGAGTTTTGAAGCCGAAGCGCCCATGCGTTTGGAGGCGCTCGCAACCGCACCTCGCGTTTTAGACGGCGGCTGGCACATGAATGATGAGGGAGCGCTCGACCTTCATCATCTTTGGGAAACGCTTTTGGACTGCACCCCAAGCGAGGGCGCGAACCTCTTCCATGGCACGCTTGCAGCTGCGCTCGCGGAACTCGTCGAGTTTCAGCTTCGTCTGACCCGATTACCCCGTACCATTCTGGCAGGCGGTGGCTGTTTCCAGAATAATGTGCTGACGACTTGTCTCATGAGGGAACTGCACGCCCGCGACATAGAGCTTCGTCTTCCCCGAAAAGCCCCAGCGAACGACGGCGGATTGAGCCTTGGGCAGGCTTGGGTAGCCATCCATGCTGCCGATACGGAATTGGAGAGATAATCATGTGCCTCGCTTTACCTGCCGAAGTCATCAATATCGATGGGGAAACCGCCACTGTTGAGGTTGACGGCACACAAATGCCGGTATCGCTAGCCTTTCTTGACGGCGTTGCGGTTGGCGATTTTGTCGTGGTGCATGTGGGCTATGCGCTCACGAAAATTGATCCCGTTCTCGCCGCCGAACAGCTCGCCTTGATGAAAAATGCCGCTTTGGAAGGGGTCGCCTGATGAGATATGTCGACGAGTTTCGCGATACGAAGACCGCGCAAACGCTTGCAAAAGCGATCTATGCTGAAGCGGACCCCAACCGGCAGTATCAGTTTATGGAGTTTTGCGGCGGCCATACCCATGCGCTTTGCCGGTTCGGGCTGGAAGATCTTCTTCCCGACAATATCCGCATGATCCATGGTCCGGGTTGCCCGGTCTGTGTTCTCCCGGTCGGGCGGCTCGATATGGCGATCGACCTTGCGACAAGCCACCCGGAAATCATCCTTTGTACCTATGGCGATCTGATGCGGGTACCTGGTACAAATGGGCGGACGCTGCGCACGGCAAAAGCCGAAGGCGGCGATGTGCGAATGGTCTATTCACCTGCCCAGGCTGTCGACCTCGCCGGGAAAAATCCCGACCGCGAGGTTGTGATGTTCGCGATTGGGTTCGAGACCACGACACCGCCCACGGCTGCCGCTGTAAAAGAAGCCGCGCGCGATGGCCTCTCAAACTTTTCGGTGTTCTGCAATCATGTGCTCACACCGTCGGCGATTGACGCGATTATGACTGCGGGCACGGGGGAAAGCGGCGTTCACCTTGATGGCTTTGTCGGCCCCGGCAATGTGTCCACAATCATTGGTGCCGAAGCCTATGAAGACGCATCGGCCAAATGGCGCAAACCGATCGTGATTGCCGGGTTTGAGCCGAATGACCTGCTGCAATCGATATTGATGCTCGTTCAACAGGTCAATCGCGGCGATACATGCGTTGAAAATGCGTTCGCCCGCGCGGTCCGTCCTGGCGGAAATACCAGGGCACAAGAGATGTGCCGCGAGGTGTTTTCGATCCGCAACAGCTTTGAGTGGCGTGGACTTGGAACGATCCCGGGCAGTGCCTTGCAGCTGGGTCCCGACTTTGAAAGTTTTGATGCGGAGGCGCGCTTTGCCATGGCCTATCGCTCCCGGCCCGACCACAAAGCCTGTGCCTGCGCACAAATCCTGAGGGGTGAGAAGGCCCCGCGCGACTGCAAAGTTTTTGGAACCGCCTGCACGCCAGAACACCCGCTCGGGTCGTGCATGGTCTCACCCGAAGGCGCTTGCGCCGCCTACTATGCCTATGGACGGTTTCGCGATACGCGCGAAATCGTTGCCGCGGAGTGATGCGGGGACCGAATGGATAAACTGAACCGTCGGCTGTTCCCGCGGAAGCTTGATTTCCGAAACGGTAACATCGAGCTTGCCCACGGCGCGGGCGGTAAGGCCTCAGCCCAACTGTTTGAAGAGCTGTTCAGACCGGCTTTTTCAAACCCGGAGCTCGATCGCGGAGATGATGCTGCAGCCTTCGAAGGTGCGGCCCGGATGGTGGTCGCCACCGATGGTCATGTTGTCAGCCCGCTTTTCTTCCCAGGGGGCGATATCGGCACACTCGCCATTCATGGGACAGTGAATGATGTCGCCACGTCGGGCGCAATCCCCAGATATTTGACCGCCGCCTTCATTCTGGAAGAAGGCTTCCCACTCAACGATCTGCAAACCATTGCCCAGTCAATGGCCGCTGCGGCGCGAGAGGCCGAGATCTCGATCATCGCTGGCGATACCAAGGTTGTTGAAAAGGGCAATGGCGATGGTGTCTTCATTGCGACAACCGGCGTTGGGTTTTTACCGGAGCATATCGTCGAAAAGCCCGGTGCCCATCGCGCCCAAGTTGGCGATGCAATTCTGCTTTCCGGCGACATTGGCGACCATGGGGTCACAATCCTGGCAGCGCGCGAAGGCCTCCCGTTGTCCGCCCCAATCAAAAGTGATACCGCGTCGGTTCATACGCTCGCGCAAGCGATCATCGCTGCAGCACCGGGTACGAAATGTCTGCGGGACCCAACCCGGGGCGGCGTTGCGACAGCGGTAAATGAAATCTGCCGCGCGAGTGGCACAGGAGCGATTTTGAACGAACCGTCGATCCCGATCCGTCGGCCGGTAGAGGCCGCATGTGAGATCCTTGGGGTCGACCCGCTCTATCTCGCCAACGAAGGGAAACTGATCGCTATCGTTCCCGAGGCTCAAGTCGATCAGGCCCTCGCGGCAATGCATGCCCATCCGCTTGGCGAACGAGCCGCAAAGATAGGGCGTATCATCGAGGACCCCGATGGCTTCGTGCAGATGGAAACCGTTTCCGGTGGTCGGCGAATGGTAGATTGGCTTGTCGGTGACCCCCTGCCCCGGATCTGCTGAGAACCCGAACCGCCTTATCAGGAAACGTCCTGAGGAAACCTGTACTCCACATCCTTAGGCAAGACCCGTTCGCCGCAACTTGCACAAACGACTTCGGTACGCAGATCACTCCCACAGGGCAAATGGATCAATGGTGCCCATCCTTCCGGTGATGGCGTAAAGGTATCCGCCGCCCATGTCCGTATGGCAAACATGCTGTTTGCGAGCGCCAGACCGGATACAGTGGCGATATATGACGCGTGTCTCGAAGGATCGGTTCGTTCAAGGAGGCCCTCGTTGACAAGGTGTTTCAACCGGTTGCTGAGAATATTTGGGGCGAGACCAAGCAGGCCCTGCGCTTCCCCAAAACGAAACGGTCCCCTCAATGCGCCATACATGGTCAGCATCGACCACCGGTCACCAAAAGCCTTTAATGTTTCGAGTGCAGGGTCAGGTCGCGCTGACAGATCATCAAACGATGCCATCCGCCGCCAGCTGCGCACACTACTGTTCAGCTCGATTGACGAACGTACGGGCAGCAAATGCGGCAAGCTCACATTTTTATGGTTCACCGGCTGCGAGCAGTGACGACATATGGTCTTGATCCTCAGCCGATGGCCGCAAGGCGTATGGATTAATTTGGGAGCGTTCTGCGGCCGACGCCAGGCCTCTGCCCATGCGATCAGTTCAAGCGCGATCGGATAGATGGAAAGCCCCCGCTCGCCCATCCGATATTCATAGCGCTTTGCTGATCGATCAATCGTCTGTTTTTCAAAGACCCCGAGCTCAACCAGATGTTTGAGCCGCTCGGTCAATCGGGCGCGCGGAATGTTCAGTGCTTTCACGAAATCCTGAAAGCGCGTTGCACCAAAAAATGCCTCCCGCAAAATCAGAAACGTCCATGCATCCCCAATGGTGTCAACACCGGTTGAAAAGGCTTGAGAAACGAGAGTTTCGTCGATGTCCATCCGCAGGGATTAGCAGCCCCGGACACAAAGGTCTAGAAAATGCTTGCATAACGGAACTATTTATTTTAGTCCCATTACGCAAGCAAATTGCTTGGATCAAAAATCTTTATTTTTGGGGACGGAACATGCCGAAGACAGCTCATGGCTTTAACCGAAGCACAGTCAACCAACCGGAGACCGAGTTTCTGAAGTACGAAGAACAGGATGATCTCGCGATCATCACACTCAATCGACCCGAGGTGATGAACGCATTGTCGATCGATCTCTCGCGAGAGTTTTGCGAGACGATCGAGTATATCCGCGATCAAACCCACCTACACATCGTCGTCATCAAGGGCGAAGGCGGTAATTTCTGTGTTGGCGATGACCTTACCGAGATGTCGAGCGGTGCTTGGGGCGACCCTAATCAGGTTGTGCGGCGTGTCAGATTTTATCAGCACATGGCCAACACCCTCGAAGAACTTGACAAGATCACAATCGCTTCGGTGGAAGGCAATTGCGTCGGTGGCGGACTTGAGATCACCATGGCCTGTGACTTCGTCATCTGCGCTGAAAGCGCGCGATGGGGCATGCCAGAAGTCGACTGGGGCATCACGCCAGGATGGGGGGGTACAACGCGGATGGCGCGGCTAATTGGCCGCCGTATGACCAAAGAGATCAATCTACTCGGGGCATTGCACCCTGCGCGCCGGGGGCTCGATTTGGGGCTTTTCAATCGCGTTGTGGGCGACAATCAGCTTGCAGCGGCAACCGACGAGCTTGTTGACCTTCTGCGAACGAAGAACCAACAAGGGCTTCGCCAACTCAAATTCATTATCAATAAGAATGTCGAGGCCGATCTTCACACAGCACAGGGCTTTGAGGCGGTTCAAGCCGGCTTGACGTCTGCGGTGTTATACAATGGCCTGGTCGATGACTCCGACGGCATGCACGGCTGGATCGCCTACGCAAGTGGTGATGAGGATAGCGTCATCCGCCAGCGCCGCAAAAAAGCGATCAATTTCTGGGTCGACTAGGCTTGGGACGCAAAGGTCATCGCGCAACATTCACCTATCAGCGGGTTTA
>JBCDDR010000137.1:0-7088 GCA_039180205.1 Pseudomonadota bacterium
GAAGGTGACAATCATCAAAAGCAAATTGACGATTGCAATCTTCAGAAATCCACCAAGCTCACCATCAAACTCGATTGCCCGCATCTGACGCAGCTCAGTTTGTTTACCGAGCCCGGCGGCAGACCGTTCAGCCTGCGATGTCAGCGGCGCATCGCCACCGTCGCTAAAAATTTCGCTCATTTCGGCCCCCCTTCGAAGAAATTAACATGCATTTGTGACGCTAATGACAATAGCGAAAACGAGCAACGAAGAGGTCCATTCCCGCATCGATAAAATGAAGTCAAATGAGAACCATATGAGTGCAGATCAGTCAGGATGTGAACGGCGCTTTCAAATCCACCAATACGGATAGTCGAAGCGCGCTGGCGAGCCCCCCTTCGCGTTCTGCGTCAATTTCGGCGACAAGCTTTGCAAATGGTACGCCTCGATCATCGGCCATACGATCAAGCTCATCCCAAAATGCAGGTTCGAGAGCAACGCTGGTGGCATGCCCTTCAATTGTAATCGATCGTTTTATGAGGCTCATCGAATGGCCGAACCCTTGCCTTAGGCCTTCGGTGCGATCATATCTTCCGGGCGGACGACCTCATGAAAACGTTCTTCGCTTACGAGACCGAGGTCGAGCGCAGCTTCCAAAAGCGTGGACCCGTTCTTATGGGCGTGCTTTGCGACGGCAGCGGCGTTGTCGTAGCCGATTTCGGGGGCAAGCGCAGTCACCAGCATCAGGCTCTCCGTCATCAACTGCTCAATCCGCTTCCGGTTGGGTTCAATGCCGACAATGCATCGATCTGTGAAACTACGCGCGCCATCCGCGATCAGTCGAATCGATTGAAGAACATTATGGATGATGACCGGCTTGAACACATTGAGTTCAAGATGACCGTTCGATCCGGCCACCGTAACTGCAACGTGATTTCCCATGACCTGTGCAGCACACATGGTGAGTGCCTCTGCTTGGGTGGGGTTGACCTTTCCCGGCATGATTGACGAACCCGGTTCATTTTCAGGAAGTGCGAGCTCGCCAAGTCCACAGCGCGGGCCGGACCCCAAAAGCCTGATGTCGTTTGCAATTTTCATCATCGAAGCGGCGATCGTGTTCAATGCTCCCGAAAGCTCAATCATCGCGTCATGTGCGGCAAGCGCCTCGAACTTGTTGGTGGCAGTCGTGAAAGCCAGCCCTGTGATCGATGCGACATGCTCAGCAAATTTTTCGTCGAAACCCGGCTTTGTATTGAGCCCGGTCCCAACAGCGGTTCCCCCTTGAGCCAACTGCATCACGCGGGGCAAAGTCGTTTTCACCCGTTCGATGCCATTCGCCCCCGGGTGGACATAGCCCGAAAATTCCGGAGCGAGAGTGAGTGGTGTGGCATACTGCACATGGGTACGACCGATTGTGACAATATCGGACCAGGTATCGACCTTACTTTGAAGCGCGTTCTTCATATGCTCGAGCGCGGGAAGAAGCCGGTGATGAACCTCTTCGCCCGCAGCGATATGCATCGCGGTCGGAAAGGTGTCATTGGACGATTGCGACCGATTGCAATGATCATTGGGATGCACGGGCGATTTGCTGCCCAGCTCACCACCCATGATTTCAATTGCACGATTGGAGATCACTTCGTTGGCATTCATGTTGGATTGGGTACCCGAACCCGTTTGCCAAACAACCAACGGGAAATGATCGTTCAACTGCCCCTCGATCACATCATTAGCTGCCATGACGATGTTCATGGCGATATCTTTTTCCAGATTGCCGAGCGCCAGATTGGTTTCTGCGGCCGCACGCTTGATAATCCCAAGCGCGCGGATCAGGGCGGGCGGCATCGTCTCACCGCTAATCGGGAAATTCTCTATCGAACGCTGGGTTTGAGCACCCCAATATCGATCACTCGCAACTTCGACCGGACCAAACGTATCGGTCTCCTGACGCGTGGTTCCATTCATCATCGGATCACCGTCACCAATATCCGCATGCGTGTTCGACATAGCGGTTTATCCCCCCCAACCGTTTTCGTAACGCAACCAAGATTACTCCGTGACACGCTGCGGCATAAATCGCAACCTGTGCACGCAAGCGCGAGCGCAAACTACACCTTAGATGTTCGTGATAATGGCGTGATCACAACAATCCTATTCGTTTCGCCGTTGTAACGACATATAAAGATGAAGGAAAGTCGAAAGCGCTAGGCCCTGTTGACAAACTGTGTTTCGGTCATGGCGCGGGAGATTTTTACCCGTAAACAGGTGCGAGCGATGGCGCATAGTGGGTTTATTCGGCGAGTGAGCAGCGCATTTTCGGGCAAAAAGAGCCGCGTCCCAAAAGGATTTGGCCAAAATACCCGCCGACGTCGTCCCGAGCTTTTGAAAATAAACCATATTTCCCGCAATCTCGATCCTCGTCAGCAGGTATTTTGATCCAAACCATGATCCAAAAACAGTTTGTCAACAGGGCCTAGCTCTTTTTGCGGAACCGATCGAGTTGAACGACATTGCCACCTTCGGGGTTGGTGTCATTGTCGGGTTCAGGACTATCAACCGGTTCGCCGGATTTGCGACCAACAAATGTTTTCGTGGTGGTGACTTTCTTGGTTTCCGGCACGGGAAGGCCGGCTTCCGGGCGAACAACAGGCAGCGGGGTTGGCTTTTCGTCTGATTGACTGACGTCCTGATCCGAGGCAACGACCGGGTCGTCATCAGCGCGATCATCCCCTGAGTCATTTCCGAGTTGCGCGGAAATCGTCGCGGCGGGCGAGGCGGACACTTCTTCATTTCCGGCGAAATCTTCAAACTGCAATGCAAAATGATCCGATGGATCGACAAATCCAAGAATTGCCTCGAAGGGGATTTCAAGGTGTTCGGGCTTTTGATGAAAGCTTAAGCCAATCTCGAAACTTTCCTCGTGAATTTTCAAACCCCAAAACCGATGTTGAATGACAATTGTCATTTCTTCGGGATAACGGTCGAGGAGCACCTTTGGTATTTTCACCCCCGGCGCGCGCGTCCGGAAGGCTATGTAGAAATGCTGGGAACCAATAAGCCCATCGCTTTCGACGCGACGTAAAATGTCGCGTACAACGCCGCGAAGTGCGGATTGTACCATTTTATTGTAGGCAATTGTCGAGGATGTCACGACAGCCCAACCTTCCTGTTTTTCGTCTAAGCGTCTAATGCCGACCATCTTTACGTGCGCACGAAAGCAATATTACGTGCCGAACAGTCGGTTACAGTTAACAGCCGCACCGAAACGGCACGGGTACACAGGATACGAGCCAGCTCCGAACCCGATCCCCGAATTTGCCACCAACGCACACCGATAACATTATTTGTCTCTGTTTTACGCACTTAACACATATTGATGTTGCATGCGATGAACAAAGATCAAGTGCTGCCGGGTGAATTCAAAGCGATTGGCTCACACTTTTTCCGGCGTGCTCCAAAAAAAGGGGAATGTGAGACCGAATGGGAGGCTTCTGTTGCCCGGTGCCCCCCGTACCGCGGAATGCGCTTCTGTTGCCCGGCGCGCCCCAAGCCGCGCATCTTACAAGCCTAATCTTTGCCCTAAGGCGTTAGATTAAGCGGCAAGTGCGAATGCCTCGTTATCATTGGCATTTATCGATTTTGACCCGTTACGGCGGTATCATGCCGAGTGAAAGTGTACGTCTTTGAACACACGTCGATCCTGGTTCGCCCCCATCAGACCCGCGATAATCTCTCAATTTGATGAGCAATCGCCGGTGTGGTGGAGGCGCCGGGTACTGCCCCCGGGTCCGCTGTGCCTATTGCACGCAACCATTTATCACCATAGCTGGCGAGCCAGCAGACTTATATATAGGCACAATCAGCTCTTTTTTGAAGAGGAAAGCACCATCGAGATCTGAAAAACAGCTGGAGATTTAACGGGTTTGGTCATCCACATCGGCTTGCGAGCCCGCGAATTTTTTGGCGAACTTTTCAAATGCCGGATCTTCGTAAGGCAACTCGACCAAAAGTTTCACCAACAGATCCCCTCGCCCACCAGATTTTTTCGGCCGGCCTTTGCCGCGCAGCCGCATGACTTTTCCACTGGAACTCTTGGCAGGAATATTGAGCTTCACCTGCCCGGTTACCGTGGGGCAAAGCAAGCTCCCGCCATGGATTGCAGTACCGAGAGGAACGGCAAGGTCGGTCTCCAAATCATCCCCGAGCGCACGAAATCGAGGGTCGGGACGAACCGATACCGAGATAACGGCGTCACCGGGTGGGCCGCCAAACGCACCTGCTGAACCTTTACCCGAGAGTTTGATACTCTGACCATCGCGGATACCAGCGGGAATTTTCACGTCAATCATCGAGCCGTCCTGAAGTTGGACACGCTCTTCACCGCCCTCTATCGCGCGGGCGAGTGAAATTGAAAGTGTGTAGTTTACGTTGGCCCCTTGCCGACGCGGCGACCGCGCCTGCGGATTTGCACCGCCAGCCCGCCCTCCGCCAAAAAGATCGGAAAACCCACCGGCATGTCCGCCGCCGAAAAATTCGGCGAAAATATCTTCAGCCGATGGCCCGCGCTGAGCACCCCCGCCGGGATGACGGCCACCGCCCATACCGCCAAACGGACCACGGGGATTTCCGTCACCATCGATTTCCCCACGGTCGAAGGCGGCACGCTTATCCTTATCACTCAAGATGCTGTAGGCCGTTGCCACTTCCTGAAAGCGCCGGGCCGCGGCTTCATCGCCTGGCTTTGCATCCGGATGGTTGGCTTTCGCATGCTTTCGATAAGCCGATTTTATGTCCTTCAGCGAGGCGGATTTTGAAACGCCCAGCGCCTGATAGGGATCTTTCGCCATACATCCTCTTCTTTCGACCATCCGGGAGAATAGGTCGCAGGCCAACTCACATGTTGACATGCCTTCGGCCACCATAAATAGGGTGACGCAACAGAAAGTTAAAGAACTAAATGTTGCTTTTTTGCAACAACTGCCATCGGGGGGAATTCAATGACCGACGTTACCCAGTTCGAAAAACTGAAATCACCCTGGCCTGCGTTCGAGGCGTGGTTTCATGAGGCGGAAACATCTGAACCCAACGACCCGAACGCTTTTGCGCTCGCAACCGCCGATGCCGATGGAAAGACCTCGGTTCGCGTTGTGCTGATGAAGGATATGAGCGAGACAGGGATTACCTTCTATACCAATCGGGAAAGCATCAAGGGGCGGGCGCTCGCCGCAAACCCCTATGCGGCTGCAAACTTCCATTGGAAATCGCTGAGGCGTCAGGTTCGGTTACAAGGCCCGACAAGACCGGTTGAGGACGCCGTATCCGATGCCTATTTCGCGACACGCCCACGCGGGTCACAAATTGGGGCCTGGGCCTCGCACCAGTCGCGCCCGCTCGCAACGAGAGAGGCGTTTGAGCAAGCCGTTGCCGGTGTCGAAGCCAGGTTTGAAGGCAAAGAGGTACCCCGCCCGCCGCACTGGGGTGGATATCTACTCTCCCCTGAACGCTTCGAATTCTGGGAGGACCGAGACTTTCGCATGCATGTACGTTGGGTATTTGAAAAAACCGCCGACGGCTGGTCGTCACCTTTTCTTGTAAACCCCTGAAAGCAGGATCACCGATTATGCTAACCATCTATGGGATTTCGACATGCGATACTGTGAAAAAAGCGCGCAAAGCCTTCGAGGCCGCTGACCGAGCGTATGTCTTTCATGACTATCGCCAGGACGGCATCACCCAACAAATGATCGACCGGTTCATTGGCGAATTCGGATGGGAGGCGATGTTAAACAAGCGCAGCACCACGTGGCGAAACCTGAGTGACGACGAAAGATCAGGATTGAGCGAAACGACGGCGCGCGCGCTTTTCCTCAATCAGCCGACCATTATCAAAAGACCAATCATCGAAGATGGAACGACCCGGTCGATCGGGTTTACACCGAAGGTTCAGGACGTGTGGCAGGTCTGACGTCTGTCTTTCCGGTCAGAGCCTTTTTGAAGGAGACCGTTTAAGACACGTGCTCAGGGTGTGACTTACGCCGATCGTGCGCATGTGGCGCGGGGCCAACCCGACCATAGTCGAGAGGCGGGGTCGACATATCCTGGGATAAAGCAGAGAGCGCGAACAAAACTGAGTCCGACGTTGAAACAAAGGCAAGCGCGAACCCATCCTGCTCTAAGCGGACAACAGCCGCTGCGATCGCGCCCACATTCGGGTGATGGAGAACAACCGCATCGCCCAATTGCGGTGAAAAGCGCGAACAAATAAACGCGCCAACGGCGGAAATCTCGTGAAGCTCACCATCGTGATCGGTTCCCTTACATTCGACAACACAATTGCGAATGATCCGGTAACGGCTGCGATCTCTGCGCTCGAACATTTTCGCCTCGCTCTTTTGCAATCGGGGCTCTGAACACTCCGAAAGAACGAGAGAATGCAGGAACGACATTGGTTTCCGGTTAAAAGCTTTGGTTGATGAATGACAACCAAGGAGGGTAAAGAATGGAGAAACTCAAATACCCATCTGCCGGGCGGCGAGATCACGCATAATTTCTTCCGACCCGCCCCCAATTGCCATCACCCGAACCTCGCGATAGATCCGCTCGACCCGGTTGCCGCGCATATAGCCAGCGCCACCCAGGATCTGCATCGCCTCGCGCGCGCAAAACTCAAGTGTGAGTGTCGCCTGGACCTTAAGCATCGCGAGATCCGCAGCAATCGGCTCACCGGCCTGGAGCCGCGCGGCGCATTGTTCAACATACGCCTGGGTCGCGTTGATCTGCCGCGCCATTTCGACCAGCTTGTGCCGGATCACCTGATGATCAGCCAGACGTTTGCCAAAGGTTTCGCGTTCGCGCGCCCACGCAAGCGCATCCTCCAGGCAAACCCGGGCAGAGGCATTTGCGCCAGCCGCCATGCCCAACCGTTCGCCATTGAAATTCTGCATCGCGATTGCAAAACCGGCATTTTCCTGACCCAGGAGATTGGCAGCGGGCACGCGCACCTGATCGAAGTAAAGCGTTGCTGTGTCGGAACACCACCAGCCCTGTTTTTTGAGCGAAGTCCGGTCAACGCCAGGCAGGCCCATATCGATCAGCAACATCGATACGCC
>JBCDDR010000138.1:0-7070 GCA_039180205.1 Pseudomonadota bacterium
GGATTGGTGACGTACGTTCGCTTCGTGCAAGTCAGTTTCCTGAGGACGCTGGCCCGCTTGCGCACCCTATTCGTCCAGAGAGTTATGTTGAGATCAATAATTTCTATACGGCAACCGTCTACCAGAAGGGCGCCGAAGTCATTCGGATGATGGCGGCGCTTCTGGGCGGAGACGGTTTCCGCGACGGGATGGATCTTTATTTCAAACGGCATGACGGGGAGGCGGTAACCTGCGAAGATTTTGTCGCCGCGATGGAAAATGCGAACGACTTCGATCTCAAGCAGTTTCGGCTTTGGTATTCGCAGGCAGGAACCCCAAGACTTAAATTCTCCACCGACTGGGATGCCGACCGCAGTCTTTTTCATGTCGATATCGAGCAAATTCTGCCAGATACGCCCGATAAACAAGAAAAGCAGCCGATGCATATCCCCATTCTGGTGGCACTCTTTGATTCACAGGGCGCGCGCCTAACAACGGCGCTTTCAGACGGTGAAACCGCAAAGGACGAGCATCTCCTCAATCTGACAGCCCGCAAACAACGGTTTACATTCGTTGATATCGAAGAACGCGTTGTTCTTTCCTTGTTGCGCGGATTTTCTGCACCGGTGATCGTGGAAGATGGATATCGAAAACAGGATTTGGCATTTCTCGCGGCCCATGATGATGACCCATTCGTAAAATGGGAGTCACTTCAACAGTTGTGTGCCGAATCGATGCTGGATGGCGTGCGACGTCTTCAACTTACCAAAACCTCTGACCAGCCGGAGGCGATTGAAGTCGATCCCGATGTAGTAGACGCGGTTCGCGGGGCGCTTCAGAACCCAAATATGGACCCGGCACTCGTGGCAGAGGCGATTTACTTGCCAAGTGAAACCTTTCTTGGCGACCAAATGCCCGTCATTGCCGTAGATGAAATCCACCAGGTGCGGCGCGCTTATCTGCTTCATCTGGCGAAAACCCTTGAGGAAGACTGGCGCGGGCTCTTGGATCGGTTTGGTGTCTCTAAAGACATTGATCTAAGTACGAAGGCGAAAGCGGAGCGGCGGCTCCGAAATGCGACGCTCGGTTACTATTTGCTTTCCGGGGCAGAGGATGCCATTGCCCGGGTTCAGGATCACTACCACACTTCGCAAATGATGACTGATAAGGTTGCCGCGATTGGTATGCTCGCGATCACTGGGCACCAGGCATATGATGATCTTTTGGCCAACTATTATGAACGCTGGTCTGGAAATGCGCTCGTTATCGATAAGTGGTTTTCACTACAAGCCGCTGCCTCGCGTGATGATGCCCTGGAACGCGTTATGAAATTACGCGGGCATCCTGATTTTACACTTAAGAACCCCAACCGGTGCCGTTCCCTCATATCGGCTTTTACGATCTTGAATCCATGGCAGTTCCACCGTCCGGATGGGGCGGGCTATGCGTTTCTTGAGGATGTGGTCAAAACGGTTGATCCGCTCAATCCGCAACTTGCCGCTCGGCTCGTATTGCCGCTCGGGCGTTGGCTTCGGTATGATGAAGGCAGAAGCGAGCAAATGAAAGCAGCCCTAACGCGCATTCGTGATTTTGATGGGATCTCGAAAGATACGCGCGAAATGGTCGAAAAAAGCTTGTAGTTCAGTTGGTCATCAAATTCCGCTGAGCGAGCGTGTCACGAAGCGATCATCGCAGGGCAGGGGGTTGGTGGGGAGTTCCGACTGAACCGCCTTAGCCCACTGAACCAGTTTTGGTCTATCAAGCCAGCCAAATGGGCCAACCATGCCCATCAAATACCCCGAAACCAAAATCGGGAATGCTGACAGGTCGGCCATCGACGGCGTTTTTCGCCCGCCCAGAAAAGGGCCATCGGCTAAATGCGCTTCGAGTTCATTTAGGATATCGCTCCGCATTTCAGCAATCGGTTGGTTCCGATCGGTGGTATTGGCGAGGTCTTGGATGAATTTCGCTTTTTTGAGTACAAAGGGCCATGCCAAACGCCACTTGAGCGGGATGGGCGTCCCGCCATTGACGACTTGAGCCAATCGCCAGCCATTCCGGGTCGCCCGCCACTTATTGTCGGGATCTAGCGCCTCGCGGAAACGTGCGGGGATCATGCGGTTTGATACCCAATCATCGACTGCGAAGATACGCGCTCGATCGTCCTCGTCGGCTCCCAAATAGGGTCTTTCGGGAAACAGGTCTTCAAGCCAGATGCCCAGAGGCGATGAGTCCTTCCGCCACTCACCGTCAATCTCAAGCACCGGCACCTGGGTTTGACCCGTAAATTTAATCTGTTCATTGGTCCCAGGGCGGACATGTACGAACTGATGGTCAAGTGCTTTGAAGTTGAGAAAACACCTCACTTTCATCACGTAAGGACTTGTTACATAACCATAAAGTTTAATATTTGCCATGACGAGTTCGTTCCCCAGATTTCGTGAAATCTGTCAATAGCACAGCTTTTGTCGAAAGTGTGTCACGATCGCGCGGTCTAAAATCGGCTCGATAACGTCAGCGCTATGCCATTGCCGTTTGCGCTCGACCCTGCGAATTTGACCCGATAATCCAGTCGAACGTCAATATGCGAGAGCGCGGCATAGGCGCGTCCTTCGTTAAACGAAAACCGGGTTAACAACCCTGGACCGCCTTCCCAGAGCGTCGTCACTTCGCCTGCGCGCTGAACCACAAATTGAGAGCCAAGAAGCGCCGTCATGACAACATGTTTGCCAAGCGAGCGTGAGCGACCAATGAGCCCCTGAACGGTGGAAAACAGATCAGGATCAGAGGGGTCAATTACGGTGAAGTCACCGAACACCTCCCATCTCGTCCACCAGCGGCGTCCATCAAGCGGCGCCTGAAACCCGTCGCCACGCGAATACCCGGCGCGGATCAGCCAGTCATCGCGTGCAAACTGACCGACGCCGATCAATCGTTCACCGGTCAGGACGAGGTTTTCACGGGGAAGGGGCCGAAAGGAAATCCCGGCCCCGGCTTGCAGGCTATCTCCGTCAACTGAAAGTGTATCGCCTTCAAAGCCCCAAAGCAGGCGACTAAAAACCCGCGGTGAAAACGGCAAAACCCCAAAGTCGAGGGGTAGTGAGCCTTCTATGCCGGCCTGCGACTGTCCAAGCGTGGTTCCCGCCAAGATAAGTTCAGTTGAACTGAGCGCGCTCCCGCGATAAATCGCATAGCCATCAAGATGGGGACGCGAGATGAGTGCCGCGCGCTCTCGGCGCAGTCGTTCCTGTGTTTCATCTGGAATATCCTGCGTCAAGATCGCTGAGCGAAAAGCTGATTTGGCAAGATCTTTTTTGCCTAGCTTGAGCGCCAGATACCCGATTTCTGCATCAAGCTGATACCCCTGAGCGGCGGTCGATTTGCCGAGCAGAAATTTATCAAGCGCTTTTTCGGGCGCTTCCAAGGCGAGATAGGTATAGCCCATGTAAACAGGTATCTTGGGATCGTCCGGCGCGAGCGTTTTCGCCTTTGCAAACGACGTGAGCGCTAAATCGAATGCACCGGCTTCAAATGCCTCGAACGCCTGGGTAAGCGCGACTATCTTATGGTCAGTGCCCGTGTGGGGCGTCGCTTCAGTGAATAGGGGGCTCTTCTTTTCTACCTCATATCTCGTCAAAAGCGGTTTCGGGACAGGTGGTTTCAAAAGCGGGCGTGCGGGCGGTGGTGTTAATGCGCGCGGCTCAGGCTTCCACGCAGGGCGACCCGGTGGTCGAGGATGTGATGGGCTGTCAAGGCTCGCAACGTTATCTTTGAGTCTGCTCTCATCAGGCTGGTCCTGGACGGTGTTAGGTTGAGGCGCGGAGAGATCGGCCAATCGCATCGCGGTCAGCGTCGCGACAACTTTTTGCAAAAGCGCCTGAGCATCGGGGGGCAGTCGGTCCTGTTTTTCTTTCAGCGCCTCAATACTCTCATTGGCAAGTCTTGTACGCCCGAGCGCAAGTGCAGCTGTCGCGCGATAGACATGTACCGGGGCAAAATCGGGTGCCAGTTTCAAAAGGGCATCACTGTCCGCGATCGCCCGGTCATAATCGGTCAGCGACATGCTGATCAGTACTTGTTGATACTGGGCGGGCGGATGAATGGGAGCAATCGCGAGGCCCCGGTCAAAGTCATCGCGTGCGCCGACCAGGTCGCCTTCGGCCAACTTCCGGTATGCTCGGTCAAGGTGGGGGTATGCCCGAAAAAGCCGAAATCGTTCAGCAACTGATGATGGTATCGGTGCACGTAACCGACCGTTTTCTCTCGTTTCAAAGACCTCAGCGCGATCTGACGGGGTTTGGTTAGTTCCGCCTGCACCGGCAGCGACAAATAGGGACATAAATGTAAGGGATGCGGCGGCGATCACAATGGTTCGCGCAGCCTTCAGCATCAGACGTCTTCAAGCTGCCCATCACGTCCTCGGACGGGAAATGCGTGATCGGTCTTATCCCAACGGATCCGCGTGCTTTGATGCAGTGCTTTCGCGAAAAGCCAGAGTGCCCGCAAACCTGCGCAGAAATTGATGACATTCCCAACAATTTGTCTCGGGATCGACATGATCGACTGCCTCGTCCCATAAAGCCTGAAGGTGAAGTAGACACGATGGACAAGCCGATTTGCGAAAAAGACAGCATTTGCAATTAAGAGCCACCATGTGAGGCTCTCGCGATCAACCAACGATAAAAAGCGGGGTGAATCTGCCCAGATCAATGGCAAGATAATCAGGATTAGGAAATGAAGAACAAGGATATAGGCAAGAATATTCAGAAAAGAAATGAAGAGTGCCTTGCGATCGCGAAACAGCATATATTTTTGTAAAAGCGTACCGCGCCAACCAAGCGACTGCCATCCCTGGAGCGCAATCCCCATCAACCAACGTGATTTTTGACGCACAGCGTCGCGAAACCGCGAGGGGAAATACTCCCGCGTAGCGACGGCGTTTGAAGTCCCGTCCGATTGCGGAATACGAACAAATGCTGCGACGCAGCCCTCGGCTTGCAGTCGAAGCGCAAACTCATAGTCTTCTGTTACGCTCGCCTGGTTGAAAGGCACGCCGGTGCGTTGCGCAGCAATCCGCATCGCTCGGGCCGAGAAAGCGCATCCTACACCCGCACTTGGCAGGCCGCGACACAGCATCTCACGCACCACCAAATCCTTGCTGTGCGCTTCGGCGAATTCGTCCAGATAATGCCCACCGACAAACTGTCCCAACCCGCGCCTTAAAGGAACAACGGGAAGTTGTATCATGTCCTTGCGATCGATCAGGAAGTTAAACACCCGAAGTTCAAGCTGATGAACGACGTCTTCCGCATCATGAAGCACGTAGCCCGAAAAGGAGGTCTGGTTGATCGTCTGCCACTTTTGTGCTGCCGCATAGATGGCATTGAGGCAATCGGCTTTGGTCGTTGGGCCATCATGCCCGACATCAACACACACGATCCGCGACCCTCTAGACTCCGGTAAAGCGCTTCCTGGCAGCAGGCTGTTGATTGCTTCGGCAGCTTCGCGCGTTCCCGGATCGTTTGGATAGCATCCGACAAAAATAACGTACCGATCATAATCAATCCGATTGATCGCCTCCGCGAGCATATGACCAATTACGGCAGCTTCATCCCAGGCTGGCACCATAATGGCAAACCAGGTTTCCTGGCGGTCGGGGAGGGTTGCTGCATCTGCGCGCTGGTAACGAGTGTAAACGAGGGACCCTCGAAACACCCGTCGGCCCCAATAGAGTAAATCGATAATCAGGTCATCAAGGCCGTTTAAGGCAATCAGGATGGCGGTAAAGCTCACGACATATTTTAGCCCGAACAGATATATCGTGACGGCATCAATCATCGTGGGACATCACGGATTGGTCTGCATTGCGGGTTCAGCCTCAGCTTGTCTTGTTCTGATCTGAGGTGCGGAAAAGGCTAAATTCGGGGGAAGTAACGGCCAGCGCTTTTTTTGATACCGGCTGAGTGCGACCGCAATCCTCTGACTTGCGCGGCCATCGCCAAAGGGCCCAGCGTGGGTGTTGTGCCGCGTGACCTTTGCCGTTCGACCGATATCCTGCGACGCCACCACATCGTCGATGCTGTTCCACCAGTCGGCGCTTTCCGGATCAAGTAATCGATTATGATCGAGACCTTCAGGTCGCTCGCTCAACCGTCTCAGCACAAAAACCGGTTTGCCAAGCGTGATCGCTTCCTCTTGCACACCACCAGAATCGGTGATGACGAAAGATGCGCGTGTAAGTTTTTCAATAAAGGCCAACCGATCCTGCGGTGGGCTGAATTTGATCAGGCTGCCCTTGAGCCGTTCAAGAATGTTTGCACGCAATTCGGGGTTGAGATGGCCAATGAAATGCCAGGTCAGATCGGGATGGCGTGCTGCCAATTCCCGAAGTCCGTTGCAAACATTGGCGACTGCGTTTCCCCAATTTTCGCGCCGATGCAGCGTCACCAGAACAGATGCGTCTGTGGAAAAATATCTACCGACAGCTTGTTTAGGATGTTTTTTATTGCAACCCTGGTCAACCGCATCCGCTGCCGCATCGAGCCTTGCAAGGGTGTCGTCAAGCGCATCGACCATTGTATTGCCAACCAGGCATGATCGCTCTGCGGCCACACCTTCAGCCGCCAAATTTTTCATTGCCATTCGGGTTGGCGCAAAATGGACATCGGCAATTCGCGTAATCATGCGCCGATTAAGCTCTTCGGGGAATGGTTCACGCACGTTTCCGGTGCGCAATCCGGCCTCGACGTGGGCGACGGGTATCTTTGCAAACTGCCCTGCGAGTGCACCGGCGAGGGCCGAAAACGTATCCCCTTGCACGATCATCATGGTTGCGTCGGCTGCTTTGCACTTCGTTGCGATCAGGTGAAATGTATCGGTTACCGAGGCGAGCAGTGAATTGGTTTTGCGCAGGTAGGTGAGCTCATGATCGACCGAAAGGCCAAAGGCACGAAACTGATCCACGGTCGCCTCAGCGTGCTGTCCGGTGGCGATAATGGAAACTGGTGTCGTGCGACGAGAGATTTGGCGGCGCAGCGCATGTACCACAGGGGAAAGCTTAATGGCCTCGGGCCGCGTTCCAGCCACAACAA
>JBCDDR010000139.1:0-6972 GCA_039180205.1 Pseudomonadota bacterium
CCATCGACAAGCCACCCTGCAACGACGTGCGGGCAGCTTCAGTGGTGCGAACATTGGCGCGGACCGAGACGACCATGCCGACATAGCCGGCCGCACCTGAAAGCACTGCACCGATGAAAAACCCAATGGCGGGCAGCAGACCCAACACGATAAATAAGACAATCAGCACAGCGACACCGACGATGGCGATCGCTTGATACTGACGATTGAGATAGGCTTGTGCGCCCTCTTGAATGGCGCCAGCGATTTCTTGCATCCGTTCGCTGCCAGGGCTCGCCGAAATGATACGGCGACTCTCGATAAAACCGTAAATCACGGCAAGGACGCCGCAAGCCAGCGCGGCAATCAGAATATTCATGAGTAGATCCCTTGTTTGATCACATAGACAAATCCCGGGTCGTGGCGTGATGTAAAGTCTCAAGCCATCCGGGCGTTCGCGTCAATGCGGTTTGAAGGGCGCTTTATAAAAGGCCGAAAGCAGTACAGGCATTTGATCCCCCAGTCCTGCTTTCTCCAAAAATATAGTTCCGCCCTTATGCCGACGACCGGCACTTTAGGTAGCGGTGTTGGGAAGTGCAAGCGCTTTACAAACGTTCAAAAAAACGAAAATTCAGCGATCATGAAGGTGGATGGTGAGCGCCGGAATCCGACCGCTCTAAGATCATTGGTCTTGGCCCTGTTGACCAACTTTTTTTGGGTCATTTTGGCCAAAACCCACACCCCGACATCGCTCTGGAGGACACGGTTCTTTTTGCCCGAAAACCGTTCGTCTACAGGGCCTAAAGCGGCAGGGCCTGGGTGATGTTCACTGCGGCAATGACATCGTCATGGAAATGTTGATTGAGCGCCTTCTTCAAAAAAGTCGCGAGCTTTGCAAAATCAATCCGACGCGGATTATCTTCCGCGCCGCTTCCTTTTTGGCTCAACACCTGATTGACGACATGGCGAAGTTCCGGGCCGCGCAGATCCAAGAAAGCCTTTTTTTCGGGGGTCTCAACGGCAAATTCCATACTGTATGAAACATATCCAAGCACCCGACCTGATTTTGTCAGCATTGGGCCGGATATTCGATTGAGGCTGACGTATAGATACTCAACCGGTTCGGCTTCTTCGGTTTCGGCGACCTCGATACTGGCAACGTTTTCGGGCTTTGGTGTCAGAAACAGAAAGTATCCGGCGGCGCCACCACCACCGATCAGAAGACCAAGAACGGCGCCAATGATCAGAGGCAGCTTTGAGGATTTGGCACCAGCCTGATCAGCGTCAGTCGTATCCGCGTCACTTGTTCCATCTGACATTTTTGCGTCTGCCATTTTCGCCTCGCCAGATGCCTGTCGAATTGCACGTTATTTAATCCCGCCGTGGCGAAACCCTGCGACAGGGGGCGTTACAATCTGACCCGTTTCGTCGATCAGATTTACCGGTTCATGATCGGGTGAGAGTTTTCTGACAACCCGACCAATTCGTGAAATCTTAAGCGAGAAGCGTTCTGAAACTCTTAAGATCTCATCAGCGGCGCTTGGTGGAGCCGTGAACGCAATCTCATAATCATCTCCATGTGTGAGAACCGAGATAGGCACCTGGTTTTGACCCGAAATATGTCGTGCAGCCGCAGATTGTGGAATGCGGCTCCATTCCACATTCAAAGACACATGGGACGCCGTTGCGATATGGCCGAGGTCGGCAAGTAGCCCGTCAGATACGTCAACTGCAGCACGAACGTGTGGAGTGAGCGCAGCCAGCAACCCAAGCCTCGGTGTCGGCATCTGATACCGATCCACGAGGAATGTTTTGACCTCTCGGCTTTCGACCTCGCGTTGACCCGCCAACAGCTGAAGCCCGTAGGCCGCGTCTCCGATTGACCCCGTGACATAAACATCGTCATCAACTTCCGCTCCCGACCGTCCAATCGCATTGCCGGTGGAAACCGTCCCCAAGATTGTGAGCGATACAAACCGTGCGTCGGGCGAACGAACTGTGTCACCACCCCAGAGTCCCAACCCAAAGGTTACGAGTTCAGATCCCAGTCTCCTCACAAATTCCCGCGTCCAGCGGGTGCCTTCCGCATCGAAATGAACCCCAAGACCAAGGAAACAGCCTTCAGGCCTGGCGCCCATGGCGGCGAGGTCGGATAGGTTCGTGCGTATCAGACGCGAGGCGGCGACAGGCCCCCAATCGGAGCCTTTGGGGAAATGCACGCCCTCAACGAGCATGTCTTTGCTGACAACCCAGTTGCGGCCCGCCTGCTCAGGTAAAACGGCCGCATCATCGGCGAGCCCGCGTGCGACGCTTGCGCCCTCATCGGTTAAAAGGGGACGCAACAGATCTTTAATAAGGGTGAATTCGTCCAAAGGCGTTAGTAACCGCGCGCGCGAGCCAGTTGGTCAGCGTGATAGGCGAAGTCGCCAAAGCACTCCTGGGCCGCCTGCGCGCGTTTAATGAAAAAACCGATATCAAACTCGTCGGTCATGCCGATCCCACCATGCATTTGGATCGCCTCTTTTGTGGCAAGCTTTGCTGTCTGGGAGAGCTTTGCCTTGGCGAGGCTCGCATATGTTTCCGCATGCTCATCTTTGGCATCGATTGCGCTCAGCGCCTTGATGACCGCAGACTTTGCCAACTCAAGTTCACAAAAAAGGTGACTGGCCCGGTGTTGAATCGCCTGAAACGCCCCAATCGGGGTGCCGAACTGTTTCCGCTCTTTCAAATAGTCGATCGTGCGATCAAAGCTCTCGGTCGCAACACCCAGCATTTCTGCAGACACAACTGCACGTCCGATATTGAGTACATGTCTGAGGATATTTCGCCCCTTGCCGACTTCACCGATGACCGCGTCGCCCGATAGGTCGACATCGTTAAATTCCACTTCAGCGGCATTGCGGCTATCGACCATAATCGTCCGATCAACCGAAACACCTGTCTGTGTACGATCGACGAGGAAAAGTGTAATTCCCTCTTCATCACTGTCTTCGCCCTCGGTCCGTGCGGCGACAATCAGATGATCCGCTGTATGGCCATCGAGGACGAATGTTTTGCTTCCGTTTAACCGGAATCCGTTTCCTGAGGGCGTTCCGCGTGTCGCGATCGCCTGGGGATTGTGCTTTGGTCCCTCATCAATCGCCAATGCGAGCAGATGGTCGCCCGCCGCGACTTTGGGCAAGATCATGTCTTTCTGCGCATCACTGCCACCCGCCACCAAAGCCGCAGTGCCGAGGACCGCTGTCGAAAACATTGGTGATGCCGTCAGGTGACGTCCCATGGCCTCCAGGATAACGCCTGCGCCGGAAACACCGAATTCAGATCCGCCATAGCTTTCGGGCACCAGAATTCCGGCCCATCCCATCTCGGCCATGGTTTTCCAGAGCGCGCGCGAAAATCCATTTTCGTCACGCGTATCACGGAGCTCTCGAAGCGCCGAAACCGGCGCATGCTCAGCGAGAAACCCCATTGCTGAATCGCGCAGCATTTGCTGCTCTTCGTCCAAAACCAGCGCCATATCGAAGCTTTCTTTTTGTTGTGATACCGTTTTTTGCTCGTGAAGAGGCGAAGTCAAATCAACGGCGACACCCCAATGCCCCCGCCGGGATCAATCCCACGAACAAATTCAGCCGAGTTTCGGCAGTCCCAGGATGTTCTTTGCGATTATATTGAGCTGCACTTCGGAGGTACCGCCCTCGATCGAATTGGCCTTTGTGCGCAGCCAGGACCGCGCGAGATTGCCATTGTTCGAACGCTCGCTTTCCCATTCAAGCGCTGCGCTGCCCGCGCATGACATCATCAACTCGTGTGCATCCTTATTCAACTCGGTCCCATAATATTTGAGAAGCGAAGACGCAGCGCCCAGGCCGCCACCTTTTGCCTCATCGCGGGCGCGTTCAACCGTCAATTGAAACACCGCCTTGTCGATCTCGTGCGCGCTAATTGCCGCGCGTGTAATCGGATCGTTGAGCCGGCCGTGATCATCGACGCCCATTGAGGTTGCTGCAAACTCACCAACACTGCGGCCCAGGCTAAGCCCTAAATCACCGCTTCCAATCATATCGCGCTCATGCGTCAGCAGATATTTTGCAATCGTCCAACCCGCATTCAATTCACCCATGAGGTTTTCTTTGGGGACTTTGACGTTGTCAAAGAATGTCTCACAGAAAGGCGAATAGCCGCTGATTAATTTGATTGGTTTGGTTGAGACACCTTCGGATGCCATATCGAACAAGAGAAACGAGATGCCCTTGTGCTTCGGTGCCTCAAAATCGGTCCGCACCAAGCAAAAAATCCAATCGGCATGGTCGGCATAGGAAGTCCAGACCTTTTGCCCGTTCACCAGATAATGGTCACCTTTGTCTTCGGCTTTGGTTTGCAGGCTCGCCAGGTCCGAACCGGCGTTCGGCTCGCTATATCCCTGACACCAGCGGATTTCGCCGCGCGCGATTTTTGGCAGATGCTCGGTTTTTTGCGTTTCGTTGCCATATTTGAGAAGTGCCGGTCCCAACATGGAAATGCCAAAGCTTTCGAGCGCGGGGCGGGCGTTCAGCCGCTGCATTTCCTCTTTGAGGACCTTTGCTTCGTCGTTCGTTAACCCGCCACCACCATAGGCTTTTGGCCAGGTGGGAACCGTCCACCCCTGTTTGCCCATGCGTTCAAGCCAAAGACGCTGGTCGTCATTTTGAAAACTTGGGTTTCTTCCCCCCCAGACGATATCATCGCCACCACTATAGGGCGACCGCATCAAGGGCGGACAGTTGGCCTCCAGCCAGTCGCGCGCATAGTCACGAAACTCTTCCAGGGAGCTCCAGGCGTTTGCATTGTTTGTCATGGTTTCGGATCCCCTCAATGAGATTTTCCTCGGCATTATACGTCGTCTTCATCACCTTGCCAGCCATATTCGGTCGCAGCGGCAGGCTCGGAAACGTAGCCCTCAAGCAGATCGTGCCGGACAGCCGCTCGATCGCGGGTTTTCGGGTCGCCCAGTCCCCCTCCCCCCGGGAGATCGAGAACAAGACGTTCGCCAGCACTGACATCATCCTGGCCCATGCCGCGAAGTGAAGGCCCTGATGCAAGCGAAACCGAGCCAGCACGACCCGCCTTCCCGCCATCGCGTCCCCTGGGTGCGTGTTTTATACGATCAAACATTTTCGAGACACGGAACGGCTGACCTTCTGCATGGGAGATGATCATCCGCTGACCAAGGCCGCCCCGAAACCGCCCTGCCCCGCCCGAGTCCTGAATATACTCTTTTTCCCAGATTATCAGCGGCGCGACCGTCTCGGTAATCTCAACGGGTGTATTCTTCACACCTGACGGGAATGCCGTGGCACTCAAGCCATCCTTTTCAGCGCGCGCGCCAGTGCCGCCTGAGTGGAAAGGGTTGACAACAAACTGATTTGCCGGATGAGAGCCTGCGCTTTTGAGAACGGGGTTCCAAAGGCACGAGGTTCCCTCAGCGGGAGCGCGGCCGGGCAGCGCCTTCGCAAGTGCCCCCATAACAACGTCAGGCAACATTTGTCCTACCGCATGGCGGGCGGACACCGCGGCAGGTGGTGCCGCATTTAACAAGCACCCCTCTGGTGCCATCACATCGATACAGCTGAGCGAACCATGATTGTTGGGGATCTCACCACCAATCAAGGCGCGCACACCAAAGGAGGCATAGGCTTGCGCATAGGTGAGCGGCACATTGATGCCAAACCGGCTCATTCCCGAAGTACCAGCGAAATCGACGGTCACTTTGTCTGACTGAACATCGACCTTTGCGACCAGATCGATCGGCTCGTCATATCCATCTATCCGCATCGTGTTTTGGTATTGGCCGGGGGGCACTTCGGAAATCGCGGTCCGCATCCCGATCGCTGACTGGGCTAGGATATAGTCAGCAATGGCACTGATATCATCGAGTGCAAATGTCTTCAAAACATCATGAAGCCGTTGCACCCCGGCGTCATTACATGCGGCAAGCGAATAGAGATCCCCTTCGCAGGTTTCCGGATCGCGCACATTGGATTTTATCAGGCGTATCAGGGTTACATCAATCTTGCCTTGTCGGAATAGATGGGAAATCGGAATCCAGATGCCTTCCTCGAAGACGTCCCGGCCATCCGCGCCGAAGCCAAGTCCGCCCACATCTGCGATATGGCTCGTCGCTGCAAATAACGCCACAAGCCGATTTTTCCAAAAACAGGGCGTAACGACGGTGAAGTCATTCAGGTGGCCTGTCCCTTTCCAGGGGTCGTTAGTGACTAGCACGTCACCCTCTGAGAGCGTTTGAGCGGGAAAAACTTCGAGAAACGACCCGACCGACTTCGCCATCGCATTCACATGGCCTGGTGTACCCGTGACCGCTTGAGCAATCATCCGGCCCGAAGGATCGAAGATACCCGCGGATAGGTCGCCCGCTTCGCGAACAGCGGTGGAAAAAGCCGTTCGGATCAGGATTTGCGCCTGTTCCTCGACGAGCGAGAGCAGCCGGTTCCAGATAATCTGTTTTGTCAGTGGGTCAGTCATCATCGTGCTCCTGACCGGTCGGCTTTTTCATCGCTGCGAACAAGATGGATATGGCCGAACGCATCACATCGCGCGTGGAAGTTTGAAGGTACAACAATCGTCGTTTGCGCCTCGCTGATCAGTGCCGGCCCCGCAATATGGTAACCGGGCCCCATATCTGCGCGGTCAAAAACCGGTGTATCAACCATCGCCTGAGTTTGGGGGTCGTAAGTCATCTGCGTTTTCATCGGGGTCGAAACGCCATCCCGGCCATGTGTTTCTTGCGTTGTATCCGAATAGTATCCGGTATGGATGGCCTTGCTCAGGGTCAGCGTCCAGCTCAAAACCTCAACGTCCACCCCTTTAATCGCACGGCCAAAGTTTGCCGCGTAAACCTGATTGAAGGCCGCCTTGAACCATTGTGAAAACCCGGTCTCTTTATTGCTTGCAAGGTCGATAGGAATTGGGATTTCATACCCCTGACCAACATAGCGC
>JBCDDR010000140.1:0-6956 GCA_039180205.1 Pseudomonadota bacterium
GCCGCAACACGCGTTCTGCGCGGCTTGTCGTTGTGCCTGGACACCGGCGAGATGGCGGCACTGCTGGGGCCGTCGGGGATCAGCTTTTTGTCCGTTTTGTCATCGCGCCAAACGGCTATTGAAATCGAAGAATGCCAAATTCACCGAATTTGATGTCACGTTGGATAGCGAAAAACGCTCAGAAATGCAGAAACGCAGCGGCGGCCGCACAAGTGTGCCGCAGATTTTCATTGATAACGAGCACATCGGCGGCTGCGATGATCTTTACGCGCTTGATAAAAAAGGGGCGCTCGATGTATTGCTCGCATGACGACACCGAGCGCGTAGCTGGTGCGTTGCCGTGACAAGGCGGAAGCTGTCGGTGGTGCTTGGCCAGATGACGAGCCGAGACGACGTCGCCCATAATCTGTCCACAATCGATCAAATAACCGCAGAAGCGAAGGCGCTTGATGCGGATCTTGTTGCCTTTCCTGAGATGGCCCCTTTTTTCAGCCACGACCGGGCCGCGCTTGAGGCGTTCGTCACGCCGTTCCAGGGCAATGGAACCGTGGCGGCGCTCTCCAAAATAGCCGCAAAGCATGCCATCAATCTGTGGATCGGCTCACTCGCCACGCGCAATACGGACGGTCGCATCGTGAACCGGACGCTGGTTTTTGATCGCTCGGGCGCGCTCGTCTCCTACTATGACAAAATCCATCTGTTCGATGTCGATTTGGGCGAAGGCGAACGCTATGGCGAAAGCCGAACCTATGCGGCCGGAGATCAAGCGGTGGTCTGCGATATAGCGGGGGCGCGGCTTGGGCTGACGATCTGTTATGATCTACGCTTTCCCAGCCTCTACCGCCATCTGGCCCATGCGGGGGCCGATATTATCGGTGTGCCCGCCGCTTTTACCCGGCCAACGGGAAAAGCGCATTGGGAGGTGATGCTGCGCGCCCGGGCGATTGAGACCGGGGCATTCGTGATTGCCCCTGCACAATGTGGGGACCATGGAAACGGGCGCAAAACCTGGGGTCACTCAATGATCATCGATCCATGGGGAAACATAATTGCTGCGGCAGGAGACGAGCCAACGCACCTCCATGCCGAGATTGACCTGACCGCCGTCGATCATGCGCGCAAGAAAATGCCCGCGTGGAATACGCCGTCTTCTTTCATGCCTGCGAAAGCCGCAATTGCGCCTGCGCTCAAGGCCGCTGGTGAATGATCGTTTTTGATCTCAAATGCGGCGATGGTCATGTGTTTGAAGGTTGGTTTCGCTCGTCTTCAGATTTTGAAGACCAGCGCGAGCGGGGTCTACTTGTGTGCCCGAGTTGCGGCAAAGGCGAGATCATCAAGGCCCCCATGGCGCCGCGTATCGCGAAACATGGTCTTGGTATTCAGCATTCGGAAGAAAAAGCTGATCGCTCTCCCGCCCCAGCCCCCATGCCTGAAGCCGACAATCCAAGCGTGCCGCAAAGTCATAAGGCGTTGACCAAGAGCACCTCCGATGAGCCTTCCGCCGCCCCACCATCTTTGTCGGGGCCTAGCGAAGTGATGCGCGCGGTCAAACAGTTTGTGGAAACACATTTTGAAGATGTGGGTAAGGGCTTCGCCGACGAGGTACGCAAAATTCACTATGGCGAAACCGATGCGCGCCCGATCCGGGGGGATGCCTCGCCCGCTGAGGTTGCCGCTCTCGACGAGGAAGGTATCGACATCGTTTCGATTCCTGAGTTGGCGGCCGATATCGTTGATGACTAGGGTAAGACCGTCTTGGTCAGAATACTGGCCAGCCGGATATTCCATGCTATAGATCATCTTAGCAGGAATGATTGCTTTGCTCGCAGGCCCAGGCGCACACACCGGGCTATCAGCAAGGCGTCTGGCCAAGGCGACCTATGAATATCTATCTCCCGATTGCCGAGATTTCGGTCAATATTATCGTCATCCTGGCGATGGGGGGCATGGTTGGGTTTCTGTCGGGTATGTTCGGGGTTGGCGGTGGGTTTTTGATGACCCCACTGCTGATATTTTATGGGATCCCGCCAGCTGTCGCCGTCGCGACCGAAGCCAATCAGATCACGGCAGCCTCCGTTTCGGGGGCACTTGCCCACTGGCGACGCGGCGGTGTCGATTTTCGCATGGGGGCGGTTTTGATCGCCGGGGGTGCCGTCGGCTCTGTGTTCGGGGCCGCCCTTTTTACCGAACTCAAAAAGATCGGGCAGGTCGACCTCCTTATCTCGCTTGCCTATGTTTTCTTTCTTGGCATTATCGGATCACTGATGCTGTGGGAAAGCGTGACGACGCTTTATCGACGTTATCGCGGCAAATCGAGCCGGCGGAAGAAAAAGCGGCATGGCTGGGTCCACTCATTGCCGCTGAAGATGCGGTTTCGGAAAAGCAGGCTGTATATCAGCGTTCTCGCGCCCTTGGCGATCGGTATGCTCGTCGGTGTTCTTGCCGCGATCATGGGGGTTGGCGGCGGGTTCATCATGGTCCCCGCAATGATCTATATGCTCGGCATGCCCACGAATGTCGTTGTGGGTACATCGCTTTTCCAGATTATTTTTGTGACCAGTTCGGTCACATTCCTTCATTCGGTGAATACCCAAACGGTCGACGTTTTGCTTGCCATTATGCTGTTGATCGGCGCTGTCATCGGGGCACAGATTGGCGTACGTGCCGGGCAAAAGCTTCAAGGGGAACAATTGCGCGCGCTTCTTGCGCTCCTTGTGATCGGGGTATGTATCAAACTCGCGTTGGGGCTGATTATTGAGCCGCGGGAACTCTATTCAATCGCGCGCGGGGGGCACTGAGCCGTGCGTTTCTTGATCGTTCCCCTGACCGGATTGCTGATCATACTCGCGGTTGCTTTTCCAGCCTCACACGGAAGCGCCGACGACGATGCAATGACCCCCGCCGACGAACTGGTCATTGACCTCGCCCCGCGCCAGATTGATATCCGCGCGCAGTTTTCGGGTGCGGAAATGCTGATCTTCGCAGCGATTGATCCCGAGATCTTAGGTGGCAGCGCGAGCGAAGCGCCGCGCAAAGCCGATGTGGTCATTGCGGTTCGTGGCCCGGCGCGTGACACGGTGGTGCGGCGGAAGGAACGCCGCTTTGGTATTTGGGTCAACGCGACATCTGTCACCTTTGCGGATGTCGCTGGCTTTTATGCCCTCCTGACGAACCGCCCGCTGAGCGATATTTCCGATGGCGCTACGGGCATCATTGAAAAGCTAGGCCTCAGCGATCTGATCAATGGCGATGAAACCGGGGAACAGGATCCGGAACGCGAAGCTTTTCACGACGGCCTGATCCGCGAAATGCGCAAGAGCGGTCTTCATCTCGTTGATGAGATGGGTGTCGAGGTGATGGGCGGCCGCCTGATCCGTGCCGGTTTTACCGTTCCCGCAGCTGTACCGGTTGGGCTGTTTGAGGCCGAGGTACTCGTGTTTGTCGATGGCGCCCTGGCCGCGCGTGGCACGGTCGATCTTGATGTTGGCAAAATTGGAATTGAACGCGCGGTTTATGATTTTGCCCAAACCCGCCCCGCCCTCTATGGCATTGTCGCGGTCATCATCGCGCTCCTGGCGGGTTGGTTTGCGGGTTCGGTCTCTGGCAAACGATAGGTTGACCGAAAGCATTTTTGCCAGAAAGCGTTTCCATCTGGGTGAACTCAAGCTACATCTCACATGAAAACGCAAAACCGATGCTCACGCGATTGATAAGGAGGCGAATGGCATGTCAACGACAGGACATCCCGGTGTCATTGACCCAACCCAGCTCGGCGGCCAACAAACGACCGCGAGCGAACTTCCTGAGGTCACAACCGACAGCTTTATGATCGAGGTCGCAGAGGCTTCGATGGAGATGCCGGTTGTTGTCGATTTCTGGGCGGACTGGTGCGGTCCGTGTAAGGCGCTGATGCCGATCCTTGCGCGCGTTGCGGGCGAATATGCCGGCCGCGTGAAAGCAGTGAAAATCAACGCCGACAAAAACCAGATGCTATTGCAGCAACTTCAAATTCAAAGTTTGCCCACAGTGATGGCATTTGTTCAAGGGCGCCCCATCGACGGCTTTGTCGGCGGCAAGAGTGAACCCGAAGTTCGCCAGTTTTTCGAGACGGTCAGTGCGCACGCTGGCGACGCAACAGGTGCTGCGCCACAGATTGATCCAGAAGCTGTAAAAGCGGCACTCGATCAGGCGAACGCTCTTAGCCAACAGGGTCAGTTTGATCATGCCGCGCAAATTTTTGAACAGATCCAAGCGGCGGTGCCCGAAGAGCTCGCTGCGGTTGCAGGGCTCATTCGGATCGATATTGCCCGGGGTGCCCTCGCCGAAGCCGACGCGCGGATTGCCGGGCTCGCCGAGGGCGACGCCCAAAAGCCGGAAATTGCAGGGGCAATTGCCGCGCTAGAACTTGCCCGCGAAAGTGGTCCGGCAGGCGATATCCAAACGCTGCGGTCAGCTCTGTCGGATAACCCCGAAGACCATGACAGCCGGTTTGCACTCGCAAAGGCGCTAATGGCATCGGGGCAACAGGAGACCGCCGCCGATGAACTGCTGACCATCATCGCCGCCGAACGCGACTGGCAAGACGGGCAAGCGCGCACATATCTATTAAAGATGCTTGAAGCAATCGGGCTGAGCGACCCGTTTTCGGTTGCGACCCGGCGACGGCTCTCAACGCTTTTGTTCTCTTAGTGAAGCGCGCTTGTTTCGATTGATGGGAAGCTTGAGAATGTGGATGACAGGCTAATGAGCGACGAGGAAAAACAAACCAGCCTTGGCGAAGCCGTAGACCAGAATCTGTCTCCGGTGATTCCCGTGTTTCCTTTGACAGGGGCGGTGATGCTGCCCGGCGGCGAACTGCCGCTGAATATTTTTGAACCTCGTTATTTGGCCATGGTGCGCGATGCAATGGCGCATCATCGGCTGGTTGGGATGGCGCAACCAAACGAGCGCGCAACAAACCCAACCGCGGGGCCTGATTCACCTCCACCGGTTTTTTCGATCGGCTGCGTGGGGCGTATCTCGCAATTTTCCGAAACCGATGACGGCCGTTTCTTGATTACGCTTACCGGATTGTCGCGATTTGAAATTATCCGCGAGCTTGATACCACGACACCTTACCGCCAGTTTGAAGTCGATTATGCGAAATTCACTGCCGACCGGGCCGCGGATGGGGACCGTTCGGAGATTGATCGAGGGCGGCTGAAGGCCGCGCTGATGGCCTATATGGATGATAAGGGGCTCACGGCGGATTGGGATGCGATCGATGCGGCCCCTGCCGATATGCTCGTCAATTCACTGGCGATGATATGTCCGTTTGGTGCGGCTGAAAAGCAGGCATTGCTTGAGGCGCCGACAGTGAGCGAACGCGCCGATACAATGATTACACTGATGAGCTTTTCATTGGCCGACATGGGCTCGCCTTCGGATCAGGTGAACTAACCGCAACGTTTGAAAAGGCCATTGCGATGACCGAGACCCCGTCTTCGAACGATGAAAGTGCCGAAATCAGCGACGCCCCGAGAGCGCTCGATCCGCGTATGCTCGAGCTCTTGGTGTGCCCGTTGACGAAGGGCCCTCTTGATTATGATAAAGACGCCCAGGAACTGGTTTCCGTTCAGGCGGGGCTTGCCTATCCGATTCGCGATGGCGTGCCGATCATGTTGATTGATGAAGCGCGTGCGATTGACGACGATGAGGCGCGCGCTTGATGAGCGAGCCCACGTGCGTCACCGATTTGCTTTACAAGCGGGGCGAACGACAACTCGTCGTGACATTCGATGATGGCTTCATAGGGCATATCAGCGCGGAAACACTGCGGGTCGAGAGTCCATCTGCGGAAGTCCAGGGTCATGGTCCCGGTCAAAAGATACAGGTAACCGGGAAACAAATGGTCGAAATCACCGATATCGCGCCCATCGGCCACTATGCCGTGCGGATTACATTTTCCGATGGCCACCAAACCGGACTTTATACATGGCCCTATCTCCGCGAGTTATCCCAGGTCAGGACCAATTAGTTTTATGGCCGGTATTCTATCACCGGGACCTATTGGCAAACTCAGTCGTTATCATTCCCAGCGCGTGTATCGCTGATGCTGACGGCCGGACGACGGTCAATCGTGAAAATAACGTGGGTATTTCGCAGGTGCATGCCTTGCGGTGTTTTCGGCATGAGCGAAATGGCAACCTCATCATTGTGGATATCGGTAAGCTCACCGGTTTCACTGTCATAGAAATGATGATGGTCCTTCGTATTCGTATCAAAATAGGTGCGCCCGGGATCAATCACGACCTGCTTCAATAGCCCTACGTCGACGAACTGATGAACCGTATTATAGACCGTTGCGAGCGAAACGGTAACGCCCGTCGCAAGCACTTCGCTGTGAAGTTGATCTGCGGTGACATGGCGGTGGCCGTTTTCAAACAATAGTTTTGCAAGAGCGAGACGCTGGCGCGTTGGACGCAGTCCCACCGAATGGATAAGCGTGATCATCTCGCTAAAAGCGCGACGTTGAGGCTGGACAGTGGAACGCATCGTTGCGATTGCCGGTTTTCTATCGGCCATAAGACTTCCTTGACATTGGTCGTGAAAGGCCCGTTGCACAGACATTTCATGAACGTTCGCAGTTAATGTGAAGGGCAAACCCATATATGCCCCGCCTCACACGTTCCCCGCCGATAAATCACCTATACGAAACCACAAGGCACAGCAGGTATCCACGAATAGACCTAGTCTAAACTGACTATTTCAAAAAAGCTAGTCTTATATGCAACCAAAGGCATCCCTCGGGTAGCTTATAGCCAGGAAATTGGGAAATCCCGGCGTTTTGATGAAACACAATCGCGTGTGTGATAACACAACCAGACAAACCGTATGATCGTGCGGATTTCTCATATCACACCCTAGCGCCTCACCATGCACTTGGTTACAAAGCCCAGATTATGAACACATCGAAA
>JBCDDR010000141.1:0-6927 GCA_039180205.1 Pseudomonadota bacterium
CTTGTTGAGGAAGCGGTCAAGAAGGCTGATGAGGGCGCCAATCCAAACCACGGGATGCCGAATGGCCGCAAAGAGCCATTTTGGCCACCCGAAGACGCATTCGACAGTCCAGCTCAGCAGGATCAGCAACGTGGTGCTCATCATTGGTCTGGCGTTTGGCCGATCGGCTTGGCCAAGGCAAAAAGCTGGTCAATCTTGACGGCAGCCTCAACCTGGTCGGCCAAGGCATCAATGGCTTGATCCACGGCGGCTTTGTAGGAAAACTTGTCCTTGGCATTATGACCTAATTGACCCAACCAAGCCCGCCTGAACTGATCGTTCGTAAATGCGCCGTGCAGATACGTCCCCGCAACGTTGCCTGAGGGCGCAATGGCTCCCTCTGCTTGGCCGTCGATATGAGAGAACGGGCGTTCGCAATCAGGCCCAAAGGTCCGGCCCATGTGGATCTCATAGCCTTCAATTCTGAGGCTGTTCATGGCCGATCGCGCCTTTACGGGGCGAACGGTTTTCTCTTTCGCCATGACGGTCTCGACATTCAATAGGCCCAAGCCTTTTTCATCCCCCGTGTGGCCATCGACGCCGAATTCATCAACGATACGCTTACCGAGCATTTGGAAGCCGCCACAGATGCCCAGCACATGCCCGCCCGAGCGCGCATAGGCGATGATGTCGTGATCCCAACCCTGGGCGCGAACGAAAGCAAGATCGCAAAGGGTCGACTTTGTACCGAAGAGAACAATGATATCGGTATCCTTAGGAATGGGCTGGCCGGGAGCGATCCATTGAAAGTCAACATCAGATTCAAGTCGCAACGGATCGGCATCATCGAAATTAGCGATCCGCGACAGCATGGGGGCGGCAATCTTAAGCTTCCGCTGCGCTGGTGCCATTTTGCGGCTCAGTACGACAGCGTCTTCCGCTGGGAGGTGCGCGGTCGCTGAAATCCACGGGATAACCCCGAGGCATGGCCAGGAGGTCCGCGTCTCAATCTCTGTAACGCCGCTGTCGAACAGACGGGAATCGCCGCGAAACTTATTCACAAGAAACCCTCGGATCATAGCCGCATCCGCCGGGTCCAATACGGCTTTGGTTCCGACCAGGCTCGCGATCACCCCGCCTTTTTCGATATCGCCGATCAGACAAACGGGAACACCCGCCCGGCGCGCAAAGCCCATATTGGCGATATCTTCCTGGCGGAGATTGACCTCAGCAGGGCTACCCGCGCCCTCTACCAAAATCAGGTCATGTTGTTTCCCGAGCTTTTCAAAACTCGTCAAAACGGCATCCAGCAGATTGCCTCGGTTTGCAATATAATCCGCTGCGGCCATTGCCGAGAGCGGCTTACCATGGAGCACCACTTGCGCGGTTTTATCGGTCTGCGGTTTCAAGAGTACCGGGTTCATATCCACATGAGGGGCAAGGCCAGCGGCCTGTGCTTGCAGCGCCTGGGCCCGGCCAATCTCACCGCCAGTGGGGCAGGCGGCGGCGTTATTGGACATGTTTTGCGGCTTGAAAGGGGCAACCGATAGGCCCCGGCGTTTCGCGAGGCGGCAGAATGCGGCGGTCAGTACCGATTTGCCAACGTCGGAGCCTGTGCCCTGGAACATAAGTGCTCGGGCGGTCAAAGCGCGCCTTCCATCTCGATGCGTCCGTTCTTTTCACGGGCACTTACGCTATAGATTTCTGCCAACATCTCGGCAGTATGTGTCTCGGCGGGCGATCCCTGGGCAATGACGTTGCCCTCTTTCATCCATATCAGCGAGGTCGCGTAGCGTACCGCAAGGTCGACATCATGAAGGACGACCAGCGCGCCGCCGCCATCCGCTACAAAGCGTTTGATGAGATCGAAAACCTTAAACTGATGCCGTGGGTCGAGGGCCGCGGTTGGCTCATCGGCGACAAGGAGAGGCGCTTCCGCCGCAAACGCCCTCGCACAATGGACGCGCGCCAGCTCGCCGCCGGAAAGCGTATCGGCCTTTCGATCAGCAAATGCGGTCAATTCGCAGGCATCGAGCGCGCGTTCGACAGCGGCTTTATCCTGCGCCCTCAATCGGCCCATGGTCGAGCCGTGGGCGAAGCGGCCAAGTGCCACGATATCCGCTACCCGATTTGGCCAGGCCAATGACCGTATCTGGGGGAGATAAGACAGTTTAAGTGCCCGCTCTGATGCCGAGAGCTTGGCCGTGTCCTCACCATTGAGCGTGGCCGAGCCCGAGGTTGACGGTTCCAAACCAAGCGAAGCCCGCAGCAGGCTGGTTTTCCCTGCACCATTGGGCCCAAGGAGCGCGATGAAATCGCCGGGGCGGAGCGTAAAACTTGCGTTCCGAACCAACGCCGTCTCACCCACAGTCACTGTCAAATTTTCGACGCTGAGATCAGTCATGGCCGCCGCGCCTTTGAATGGCAATCCAGATGAAAGCGGGAACCCCAATGAGCGCCGCAACGACGCCGAGCTTGAGTTCATTCGTTGTGGGCAACAGCCGTACCCCGATATCCGCAAGGACGAGGATGAGCCCCGCCAGCAACGCGGAAGGCAACAACGTTCGAGCTGGGTCATAGGCGCAGAACGGACGCACCATATGGGGAGCGACAATGCCAACAAACCCGATCGCACCTGCGAGCGAGACCGACGCCCCCGTCGCCAGCCCGGCGCCAAGAACGGTCAGAACGCGCTGTGTTCGCAAATCGAGGCCAATCCCGCTCGCCGCCTCTTCGCCCAGTGTGAGTGCCGATAACCCCCGCCTGCTGAACCACAGGATTGTCGTCCCCACGAAAAGAAAGGGAAGTGACAAGGCGATATCATCAAAGCTGCGGTTCGCGACCGATCCCAACATCCAGTTGATCAGATCCGCAAGCGAGAAAGGATTTGGTGCCAGATTGAGCAAAAGGCTCATCATTGCGCCGGCGAAGCTCGAAAGCCCAACGCCGATCAGGATTAGCGTCACGACCGAACGCGTTTTGATGGCCGCAAAGGCGATGAGTGCCGTTGCACCGAGCGCACCCAGAATGGCCCCGATGGGGAGCGCCCAGGGCGTAACAGCCGCGATCCCATAATAAAGCGCAAAGGTGGCTGTCAGCGAAGCGCTTGCTGACACACCCAGCACGCCGGGATCAGCCAGGGGATTGCGGAGGAGGCCTTGCAAGACTGCCCCACTGGTTCCCAATGCGGCACCGACAATAAAGGCCGATAATGCGCGCGGTAGCCGGATCGACCACACGACCAAAACGTCGCCAGGGTCGCCCGTTCCGAAAAAGCCCCCCAGAACGCGCGCCGGTGAAAGCGGCGTTGATCCCAGCAGACACGCAACCAGCACGGCTATAACCGCGCCTAATGCCAGGATCAGCGAGAGTTGGGCGCTTTGAAGTCTCATTCTACCCCTGCGGAACCAGCTGCCATGGCTTCAATCGCCTCAATCGCGAACCACCCGGCACACGCCGTCCAGGCCCCTTCGATATTGACAACTCGTCTGTCGCGCATCTGCCTGCGCGCCACCGGATGCCGCGTCGCCGCCCAGGCGTCGGGGTGATTGGTCAGTGCATCAAAAAAAGCGGCGGCAACCACATCGGGCTGCTCATAGACCAGCCGTTCCAAGGGCAAGGGCCGCCACCCGGGAAATTCCTGGAAGTTCTCAAGACCGGCGGCCTTCATCATCTGATGAACCAGCGACCCCGGTCCGGTCGTCACACCCGAAGGTGTCATGTAGAGCGCCGTTGTGGTTTTCGGTGACGACGAAACGGCGGCGAGGCGTTGCCTGAATTCGGCAATCACGGCTTCGCCTTTTTCCAGAGACCCAAGCCCTTCCGCGACATGCGCAATGATCCCGGTAATCGACTGAACCGTTTCGCTGTCGATGTCGGAGGCCCAGCCGATATTCAAGACAGGCACCCCGGCCTTTTCAAAAAATGCCGTTGCATTGGGGCCACCGCCATAGGCGCGGACCACAAGGTCGGGCTTCAATATCAGAACGTCCTCGGCCTGGGCACGCACGGTCGGAACGCCAACAGCCTCATCTCGCATATATGAAAATCGTTTGGTGGCGTTCGGTGAGATCGCCAGGATGCGCGTGCGTTCCACGAACTTCAGCACATATTGATCAGCGCAGAAATCAAGGCTGACAATCCGCATGGGTCGTTCATGAGATGGTTCAGGGGATCGCTCAGACGGGCGGAGGTCACCAACTTCCGCACCGCCCTCGCTGCATGCCGCCAGTATGGCGAGTAAGAGTGTCGGGAGCCATCGCATCAGAAGCGCGCCCTGATCCCGCCAAAGGCGGAAATGGGGGGCGTCCCAAAGCCAGCATTATCAATAAAATCGGCATCGGTGGCGTTGTTGATGCGCAACGTGAGATCGATGCGATCCGTGAGCGCATATTCAGCCCTCAGCGAAAGCAGGGTAAAGGCATCCAGAAATATGCCCGCATCGGGTTCAGGGCCATTAAAGAGCACGCCCGCGGAGAGATTGAGCTTTTCAATCGGTTGCCATGAAATTTCAGCATTAAATCGGTCATCCGGCTGGTTAGTACCTGCCAAGGTTGTGGAAACATTGAAGGCATCTAGGTGGGTGTAGGCGATATCGAGCCGCAGCGTGGGCAGGATTTGCGCGCCGATCGCGAGCTCAATCCCGCTCGTATCGAATTCCTGCACGTTCGCGAAGGTGAATAACGCCAAATCGAAAGCGATCAGATCGTCCACCTCCTGGTCGAAATAGGTGATCGATGCGGTAACACGGTCTTCAAAAAAGGATCGCTCAAGCCCGATGTCCCAACCGGTTGAGAATTCAGCAAACAAGTCGGGGTTGAAGCCGAGTTCGCCAGCGGATGGCGCGCGAAAGCCTTCCGAATAGCTCCCACGCAGGGTTGTTTCAATAATTGGAATGCGGATTGATCCTGCCGCGTTAAACACCGTTTCCGAACCAAATTCAGAACTTGTGTCGTGTCTTATTCCCGCCGTTAATGAAACGCGCTCGATGGGCGCTACCTGCAACAGACCATATCCGCTCGCGGTCTCAATTTCCTGATCTCCGCCAAAGCCAACTTCGGTGACCGCTTCCTGAACTTCATATTCCGCACCAAAAATAAGCGCGACCTGATCAATGATCTGTGCCTGCCCGCGATATTCGTAAGAAAGGCGTGTCCCCTGGCTATCGAAATCTAGAACAGATTCAGTTGAGTCACCGTCACTTTCCTCAACAAAGTTTATTGAATTGTTTGAAGTGAAGGTGACCGACGCCCGGTGACTGAGCCGACCATCAAACATATCATAATAGACAAACCCGCCCACTACGAGTTCCTCGGTCTCGCCGACTGCAACCTGATCTACTGGGGCGCCAGCGAACCCATCAAAGTCGTTTTCGCTGTCCTGGTAGCGGAGAACCACTTCGGTGCGAAGCTCATCGGTAACCTTATAGGCTCCCTTTGCCGATACCGCGAAACTTTCAAATCCATCATCTTCCGTAGCGGGCAGAGGTAGACCATCAGGTCCGATGATCTGCACAAGACTTCCCGTGTCATCAAATTCGGAAGCCAGAAGCGCGCTTGAAAAGCCACTTGTACGCACCCCATTGAGCGATAAGCGGCCCGAAAACCGCTCAGTCCCACCCCTCAAATTAACCCCACCACGGAAGGTCCCAAACGACCCCCCTTCGATAAATCCACTTCCTGCGAGGTCGCCTTTGCCGGCGCTCGAAACGATATTGATGACGCCGCCGATTGCATCTGAACCATACAGAGTAGATTGCGCACCGCGGATGACTTCGATCTGCTCAATATCGGCGGTATCGAAGTTGGCAAAGTTAAAGGTCGTACCAAACGACCCGGGATTGTTGAGAACGACACCGTCCAGGACGACCAGGGTCTGGTCGCTGTCCAACCCGCGTACAGAGACACTTGTCACCCCACCAAAGCTGCCGGTCTGGGTGATTTGGAGCCCGGGAACAGTTGTGAGGGCCTCGAATAGGAACCGCTGCTGACGAAGCTCAATCTGGTCACTCGTGATGATCGAGACGCTTCGCCCTGCCTGGTCGAGCGGTGTTTCGAACAGCGTTCCAGTGATGATAAGATTTTCAATCTTTGGATTTTCATCGTTATCTTCGGCTAAGGCAAAAAAGGGTATCAAGCTGGTGGTCGCGAGAGCGATTAAAAAACGAGAGTATGGCACGACGATTTCCTTAATGAAGGAAGGCACCACCGAGCGAATATCGATCGATCAATATTTTTATTTTGCATGAGACGGCGCCATCCTTGGTTCAAAACAAGTGTCGCCGAAACGGTGTCCCGCGCCCTTCTGCTGGTCCCGGCAGATGGACAAGACGACGCGATGGCAGGTTTCCTGACTTGCGGCTCATCGCCTGTTTGACCCGGCCTTCCCGGAGCTTGCGGCTCCAGTGGACGATGGATCAACGGCTAACCGCCTACAGTTGCGGGCACAGCGCCGGATTTGGCTTTCACAAACCTGACCGGCTTCCCTATTATCCTTCCAAAGAAGGCACCATCTACTTTGTGGGTAGTCGGTGCGACGGGCCGACGCAAGGAAGAATTAAAAGTCGATGCCGCGCTGGGCCTGAATACCGTTCTGAAAGGCGTGTTTCACCTCACGCATTTCACTTACTGTATCTGCAATGTCACAAATCTCGGGCTTGGCATCACGGCCTGTGAGAATCACGCTCGTTCTTTTTGCGCGCGCTCTTATGGCCTCAATCACCGTTTGGGAAGCGAGATAGTCATAGCGAAGGGCGATGTTGATCTCGTCGAGGACGACAAGGTCAAAGTCTCCGCTCGCCATCATCGCGGCCCCTTTTTCAAAAGCCTTTTCTGCGGCGGCGATGTCGCGTTCGCGGTCTTGGGTGTCCCAAGTAAACCCTTCGCCCATAGTGTATCAGGTGACGTCATCAGGAAAACGATCAAAGAACTGTTTCTCGCCGGTTTTCCA
>JBCDDR010000142.1:0-6864 GCA_039180205.1 Pseudomonadota bacterium
CCGGGGGCGCGCCTGATGTTCATCGATTGCTATCGACAGCATATCCTGCGCCGCCGCAATCACCTCACCTTCGACACAGCCGCCGCTCACCGAACCTTCAAACAGCCCATCATCGCGGATGACCATAATCGCACCCCGTTGTCTGGGCGCTGATCCCCATGTCCGCTTGACGATGGCGATCGCAACTTTATGCCCTGAGCGGAGCCAGGATTGGGCAAGGTCGAAAAGCGCTTCGTTCTGCCCGGCCGGTGGGGTTTCATTTGACATGCAATTTCTCAAAAAGTCGTCAGTTTCGAAATTTCGCCCTTAGGAAAGCGCGATGAGTAAGACCGCTACGGCGATAATCACCAATGCTGACCAAACCCAGGGGGAAAGCCCGGACGTCAAAGGCGATGAGATATCCGCCTCGGGCGCGATTTCCTCTGTGCCCGCGGGTTGTTCATTATCCTGATCCGCAGCGAAAGCGGGCTCACTTTCGTTTCCTGAAGCCGGATCCCGGGTATCCATTTCTTCAGATTTGGAAATCTCTGTCGCCAGGTTTTCGAAAAACTGCTCGGTTAACTCCCTCGCCGTGGTCGTCACGAGCCGACTTCCGATCTGGGCAAGCTTGCCGCCAACTTTGGCTTCGACCTGATAGGTGAGGTTTGTCACATTGTCGTCAATGGGGGTTAGGGAGACGTGCGCCTCGCCGCTGGCAAATCCGGCGGCTCCGCCTTTGCCCTTTCCTTTCAACCGATAGCTGTGGGGCGCATTGACCTCATGAAGTTCGATATCGCCCAGGAATATTGTCTTGATGGGACCAAGCTTCACTTGTGCCGTCACTGAAAAGTTCGACTCCTCGCGCGCGTCAAGGCTTTGACAGCCCGGGATGGCAGACTCCAAGACCTTCGGGGTATTCAGCCCCGCCCAAAGCGTTTTTTGGGGTAAATCGAAAATACGCTCACCTTCTAACTTCATGTAAGGCCCTTTTGGTTCCTGTGGCAATTGGACTGAGCTTCGATCAGGTTAGACAATCTAGTGGTTCGGCTGAAACTGATGCGTTCCATTTCAGCTTATCTGCCTGCATCTGTTTCAGCTCAAAGAACCACTCGGTTAAATACTGTTTCTAGTGGATTTTATGACTCTAACATTTGGATGTGGGTGTCACCTATCACAGAGTACCAAATGTTAGAGTCAATCCACTAGTCGTATGCTGCCAATGGCTTTTCTAAGATTGGCCGTTGCCGCCGGGCTTTGCATAGGCTACGCCAAATCATCAGCGTTCAGTGCGCGTGCGAACCGCGCATCATCTTTGTTTTTGTAGGCGAGGGGTGATCCATGGCAGAACAAATGACCACGGCTTTTGGTCGGAATTTTTTAGGCAAGTCGCCGAAATGGTACAAGCAGTTCATCGTTGCTGCGTTGCTCATAAACCCGATCCTGCTGATTATCGCAGGGCCCTACGTGACCGGTTGGGTTCTGATCGCCGAGTTCATTTTTACCCTGGCGATGGCGCTGAAATGCTACCCGCTCCAGCCTGGTGGGCTGTTGGCGATTGAGGCGGTTGCTCTTGGTCTGACAACCAATGAGTCGGTTTATCATGAGATTGAGGCCTCACTCGAAGTGATTCTGCTGCTCATCTTTATGGTGGCCGGTATCTACTTCATGAAAAACCTTTTGTTGTTCGTGTTCACCAAAATCCTCGTCAACGTGCGCTCGAAGGTCATGCTTTCGCTGTTGTTCTCGTTGGTGGCGGCGGTGCTTTCGGCATTTCTTGATGCACTCACGGTCACCGCCGTGGTGATTGCCGTCAGCTTGGGGTTTTACAGCATTTATCACAAAGTCGCGTCGGGTAAGGGGTACGGCGACGTCCATAACTCGGGTGATGATGAAACAGTCAAAGCCGACAGGCGAGCATCGCTGGAGGCTTTCCGTGGCTTTTTGCGCTCGCTCGTTATGCATGCTGCCGTCGGGACCGCACTTGGCGGCGTTTGTACGCTCGTCGGCGAACCGCAGAACATCATTATTGCCGAACGGTCGGGCTGGGATTTTATCGAGTTTTTCCTCCGCATGGCCCCGATCACAATGCCGGTTCTCGGAGCCGGCCTGTTGACCTGTTATTACCTCGAAAAAACAAAAAAGTTCGGGTACGGCGACGAGTTACCTGAAGAAGTTCGTAAGATTATCGAAGACTATGATCGGTTCGACGATGAGCGGCGCACGCCAAGCGACAATGCGGCTTTGATTGTTCAAGCCCTCGTCGGGGTATGGCTTGTGATCGGCTTGGCGCTCCATTTGGCTGCAGTCGGTTTGATCGGTTTGAGCGTGATCGTCCTGATCACCTCCTTCGTGGGGATCACCGAGGAAAACCAGATCGGCCACGCATTTGAGGAAGCTTTGCCGTTTACAGCGCTGTTAGCGGTCTTTTTTGCCGTTGTGGCTGTGATCCATGATCAGGGACTTTTCGCGCCGGTCATCAACTATGTGCTCTCGCTTGAGGGGAAAAACCAGATCATCGGGTTCTTTGTGGCAAACGGGGTGTTGTCGGCGATAAGCGACAATGTGTTTGTGGCGACGGTTTATATCAACTCGACTGTTGAACAGCTTGCCCAGGGCAATATCACGCGCGACGCCTATGATCTAATGGCCGTTGCAATCAATACGGGAACAAACATTCCCTCGGTAGCCACACCAAATGGGCAGGCGGCGTTCTTGTTCCTGCTCACCTCGGCGCTCGCCCCGCTCATCCGTCTTTCCTATCTGAAAATGGTGATGATGGCGCTGCCCTACACCATTTCGATGACGATCACCGCGATCATTGCTGTTTATTTGTTCCTGGTCCCGGTGACAAATGGCCTTTATGAGGCGGGCGTCATAAAGCATCACACGCTTTCTGCTGAGAGTGTGGAGGACCATGGCGGCGGCCACTAAAGTAACTTACGGGTCAATTTTCTCTTTTTCTGCCGTAAGCGAGGAGCAACCCTCCGCCCCACCGGCCGGCTGAACCCTGGTCAGGTTTCACCTGTCTGCGCCGACCAGATTTTCGGAGTTCCTGGGATCGCGGCTATAAAACAAGGCAAGAAAATGGCCGAACGCGCATTGGCGCTTACAGATTTTCGTGATAATGTTCGTTTCTAATCAATCAGGGGGCAGAAAAGCCCGACTGCACGCAGGTATATCAGGCTGACGAAACTGCGGGCTACGTTGTGGAGACGATGTATGAGTACCATAGGGTCTGACGTCGAGGGGACGTCGCCCCATGATGGCTTTGAAGTCACGGGTACAGTGAAGTGGTTTGATGCCGTAAAGGGTTATGGTTTTGTTACGCCAAATGACGGCACTGGCGATGTGCTTGTGCACTTTTCCATCCTGCGCGACCATGATCGCCGAACGCTTCCCGAAGGTGCAACGGTAAGTTGTAAGGCGGTTGAGCGGCCCAAGGGTCGCCAGGCGGTGGAAATTACCGCCATCGATCTTTCAACATCAATTGGTCCCGACCTTGACGCGGATATTCAAAAACCGGCGCGGCGAAGCTCCGAAACGGTTGTTGAGGCAAGTGGTGATTTTGAACTGGTCACGGTTAAATGGTTTAATCGGCTAAGGGGCTACGGCTTCGTTTCCGCTGGTCCAGGAACGCAAGATATTTTCGTTCATATGGAAACTTTGCGAAAAGCGGAAATCCTTGAGATCGGGCCGGGTGAAGCTTTGGAGATCCGTGTGGGGAAGGGCGAGAAGGGGCCCCTGGTTGTTGAAGCCCGCTTCCCTCAATAGGTCATCAACAGGGGATTGACGCTTTCGCTCTTTTCCGAAGCCTGCCCGATTGGCACCTTTATGCTCATTTACGTGTCGCCTGTTCATTTGGTCACTGTGTTGAGATCCCTCATGATGCGTACCTCAAAGACCGATACCATTTTTGGAGCCATGCTCGCCGCGCTTTGCTTGACGAGTTTCGCGCATCCGCTTTCCGCGCAGGATAGGGTGGCGGCTGATAACGCACCGCCGCCGGGTTGTGAGGTGGGTCGCCCGCAGGCTCTCGATCGCTCGCCGCTCCGGATCGTGACTGAAACCGGGGCCCATGAATTCCAGGTCGAAAATGCGCGCACCGGCGACCAGCAGCGAATAGGCTATATGTTCCGGCCTGAAATCCCCAAGGATGAGGGAATGCTGTTCGCATATGGGGATCCCCAGAAACTCGCGATGTGGATGCGAAACACCTACGCTTCGCTTGATATTTTATTCATTCAACGCGGTGGGCGTATCGCAAATATTGCCGCGGATGCGATCCCTTGCAGTCTTGATGCGATTGTTTCGCGTGGGCGTGTCGTTGCGGTTCTGGAGCTTGCAGCAGGTGAAGCTGTACGCCGAGGGATCCGGCCTGGCGATATCGTCTACCACGAAGCGCTGGGGAATTGGGCCGCACCAACGGCCGAACACGATGATACTCAATGACCCGCCCGACCACTGGCCCCAATAGGGGCGAGCGTTTGCCACCCGAGCTTGACCCCAGAACAATTGACGTCCCAGACGGGTTCGAACCCATTACGTCTTCAAATGAGTTCGGGTTGCGCAACGGGCCGTTGTTCGAGCGCACAACAGATAGGAGCTGGGTGAGGGGTTTCCGTGCGGCGTCGCATCATTGTAACCGCGCAGACATCGTTCATGGCGGCATGCTGATGACCTTTGCCGATATTTTGTGCGCCCGTGCCCTTTTGGATCATGCGGATCCGCCCTTTGTTACGATCAGGCTGGTAACGGATTTTTTGGGTGCGGCGCCGAAGGGGTGCTGGGTAGAGGGGCAAGCCAAGCTTATGGGAATTGTTGAAGGCGTTGCCCAGATTGAGGCCAGGATCGCCATTGGCCACCGACCGGTGATGACCGCGCAGGGAACATTCCGGTTGTTACGGGCGCATTAACGCTTTGCGCACCAAGCTTGGGCATCCTATGACCTACCAAATCAGGCGTTAAGGCGGCAGGGCAATGTCAGCGTTTCTACTCGTACATGATGATGTTTCGCCTCAGCGCGTGGCACGGCTTGACACGTCCTATCAAGCTGCCGGATTTGCAAAGGTTCAGGAGAAACGCCTCGGTCCATGGCGGTTTCTCGCGTTCGGAGCGCTCAGTGAAGCGCCAACCGCCTTTTACGAAACGCAAGTCGGCGACTGGATTTTCGTCGTTGGTTGTTTCGTTTATCGCGGGATGATCGGCGATGCGGCACTCGCGAGCTTTTTCGAAGACCAAACGAACGGCACGTTAAGCGTCGATAAGGTGACAGGTCACTATATCACCGTGACCAAGCGCGGCGAGACGATCGAGATTGCCAGTGACCCCTTAAATGCACTTAAGATTTATCACGATGCCAAGCGCACCGTGTACTCTTCGCAGTATACCCATGTGCTGGAGCTTCTGGATGCGGTAACCGCCGATCCGCAGGGCGTTTATGAATATGCCTGGTTCGGCGTCGTCAATGGCGTCACCACCATGGTCCGCGAGATAAAATCGGTTGCCAGCCATATGCATGTGGTCATCGAAGCATCTGGACGCAGCTATGTGCTTGCCGACAATCGACCCCGGTGGCGACTGCCCGATTTTTCGGAAAGCTCGTTCGAAGAGGCAATCGACTACTTCGAAGATGCGCTGGCGGGTCAGCTCAAAGCGTTTATCGACCATTTTGGTGATCGGCTGAAAACCGCGCTCAGTGGTGGATACGATTCACGTTTGATCGTCGCTCTTCTACTTGCCGGGGGCGTGACACCGCGCCTTTTCGTTTACGGCAACGAACAGGATACCGATCGCGCAGTCGCTCTTGATGTTGGAAAACGACTGGGTATTGCCGTTGATGCGATTGACAAGACTCAATTCACTCCCGACCCTGATGTTGACCCAAAGGCTCAGTTCACCCGCAGTTATTACGCTTTTGATGGATGGAAAAACCAGGGTATCTTCGATAGCGGTGTCGACTTTTCGGACCGGGTCAATCGCATGAAAGGGAATGCGGTTTTTATCAATGGTTCGGCTGGGGAATCGCTTCGGAATTTCTTCTACCTACCAGACGGTCGATATAGCATCGACCATGTGATCTCGGCATTTTATTCAACCTATGACCCTGAAATGTGCTCGTCGGCGTTTGACGAAACGCTGTTTCGGCGGGCACTACGCGATCAAATCGCGCTTGATCTTAATGTCGATCCGAAAGCGCCGATATCGCGCGACATGGTCGAACTCGTTTATCCTCTCTTTCGGGTACGGTATTGGTCAGCGCGTGATTTGCAGCTCAACCAATCATTTGGTTGGGCGCTTTACCCATTTATGTTGCCACAGACGATCTATGGTACTGCGACGTTGCCGCTTTCCTGGAAAACTCATGGTCGCTTGGAGGCGGCGTTGATCACGCGCATCCATCCTGAGATTGCAGCGGTAAAAAGCGACTATGGCTTTGCTTTTACAGAGCCACCACCTTTGACCTATCGAATGAAGATGGCGTTGACCTATGGGCGGCCGGCGTGGCTGCGGAAACGAACCTATCGCTTGAAAATGCGCGGGCGGCGGCATCGGGAGGTGCAGTTTCCTGCGTTCCTAAAAAAGGAAGCGCTTGGGCAACATATCGATATTACGTTTCCGGCAATGACTGAGTTTTTCCAGATTGATCGCATTACCGATCCGGATGTTTACAACCGGGTCGCGACGATGGAGTACCTACTGGCTCGGTCACGCGAAGTTACAATGTAGGCGCTCGGTCGCGCTCGGTCGAGACTGAGCCTTCACCATATCCTTTAGAGATCAAGGTGAGAATCCAATTGCCTATTCTGACGACAATCGATACACCGAGCACGCGCCGCGCGAACGCGGCCATACCAGTGGAAGTCGGGGAGTAGCGCAGCCTGGTAG
>JBCDDR010000143.1:0-6848 GCA_039180205.1 Pseudomonadota bacterium
GAGTGAAAGAAAAAAGGAGCGTCGCGACCTTAATCAGCGCGCTTTACGTAACTTGCGTCTTCGGTATTGATCACGACCTTAACCCCCGGATCAACAAACGGCGGCACCATCACCCGAACCCCGTTCTCAAGAACGGCGGGTTTGTTTGAGTGAGCCGCAGTCTGTCCTTTGACGACAGGTTCGGTTTCGCTCACTTCCAAAACAACCGTTTCGGGGAGCGCGACACCAAGCGGTGTTTCCTCATAGAATTCCATTTTGACCGCCATACCGTCCTGCAAAAATACATAGGCATCACCGATATCCTCGGCCGTGATGGAGACCTGATCATAGGTTGATGAATCCATGAAGGTATATTGATCGCCGTCGGCAAACAGGAATTGAAAGTCTTTCTGTTCAAGCCGCACCCGTTCGACGCGTTCCGAAGAGCGGAAGCGTTCATTGAGCTTGGTGCCATCTTTCAGGTTTTTTAATTCGACCTGAAGGTAGGCGCCGCCTTTCCCGGGCTGGGTGTGACGAATTTTGATCGCCCGCCAGAGCGACCCCTTGTGTTCGACCACATTTCCAGGCCGAATGGCGTTACCGTCAATTTTCATCTGCGCATGCTTTCTCTTTATCATTCAGGCGGGCTCTTCATCATTCAGGCAGATGAACGACCTCGCCAGAGGCGCGGACATGCGCTTGCGGCTGTCATTCCTGAACCGACCGGACCTGAAACGAGCGGAGTGGTATCAACTGCGCCCGCGAGTGGCAACCGGCTTTCTGAAAAGCTCAGCGAAACAAGAGCGAGGTATGAGGGGGCTAGCTCGCGGCGTCGGGTGCCGCCCCGATCCAGCTAAGCAGCCATTTACAGGGCAACAGCCATATAAACCCGAACACGATATGGTATAATACAGCGACCCAAAGCGATAAGGGTTGGATCGCGGCCCATAGCGCCATCACGGCCATCGCATAGATCGCCAGACCGAAGATAACGGCAAAAACCGCAACAAGTGTTCGCATGGACCGGCGCATCAGGCGTTCCTCAATTCTTCGGTGTTTTCTCTTTTGTCGCAGATAGTTTCTTTCTCATCATATGCCAGGGCAGGGGTGGCTCATTTTCGACCTGGCCTATCAATCTCGTGAGACGCGCGCAGAATGGCAGCCTTGGTCACATGCCACATCGCAAGTGCTTCAATTTCGTCGATCCGGACCCAGCATGCGCGTTTGGCATCGCTCCCGGCAACGAGCGTCCCCCCGATTGGTTCGGCAAGATAATCGATAAGTGTGTAATGGAAGCGAACGCGACTGGCCTCATCGCGTTCAATAAAGTCAAACACATCAAAGAGCCTTAGCGGGCGAATGATCAACCCTGTTTCTTCCTTAACTTCACGCGCCACTGCTTGTTCTGTTGTTTCGCCAACCTCCTGCGCACCGCCAGGCAGCGACCACTCCCTGGCGCGTGGCGGTTTTTGGCGCTCAACCAAAAGCACCTGATCATTTTCGATGATGATTGCCCCCACACCGATCATCGGTTTTTGAGGAAAAATACGCGGTTCGGGGGCGGTTTGTTCGATCTTCATTGTTCTTTACGTCTTTTCTCTTCACAAAACGGGACTTATAGACGCGGATGAATTAAGTGACACGCGGATGACAATGGGCAATGTCACCCACATCAGCAGCGAAGGTAGGGGCGGATGCAACATATTCTCAAAATTCTTGAAGAAAAGCGGGCGCAGGCTCGTGCTGGCGGCGGAGAAAAGCGGACCGAAAGCCAGCATGCCAAGGGCAAGCTAACCGCGCGCGAACGGGTCGAAATCCTTCTCGATCCCAACAGTTTTGAAGAATATGACATGTTCGTCGAGCATAACTGCATCGATTTCGGCATGGCCGAACAAACCGTACCGGGCGATGGTGTTGTGACCGGATCGGGTACGATCAATGGCCGTCTTGTCTATGTTTTCTCTCAGGACTTCACCGTCTTCGGCGGTTCATTGTCTGAACGGCACGCCACGAAAATTGCGAAAATCATGGACATGGCGATGCAGGTGGGAGCCCCCGTTATTGGATTGAATGACTCAGGCGGCGCGCGCATCCAGGAAGGCGTCGCAAGCCTTGCCGGATATGCCGAGGTGTTTGAGCGCAATATTTTGGGCTCAGGCGTCATTCCGCAAATTTCGGTCATCATGGGTCCATGCGCCGGGGGGGCGGTCTACTCCCCCGCAATGACCGACATGATCTTTATGGTCAAAGACAGCTCCTACATGTTTGTCACCGGTCCTGACGTTGTCAAAACGGTCACCAACGAAGTCGTATCGCAGGAAGAATTAGGCGGCGCGATCACCCATACAACGAAATCGTCTGTAGCCGACAAGGCGTTCGAAAACGACATTGTGGCGCTGAAAGAAACACGGCGGGTGTTTGATTTTCTGCCACTTTCCAACCGTGAAGATCCGCCGGTGCGGCAGACTTTTGATGATATCGATCGGATTGACCCGGCGCTCGATACGCTCGTTCCCGCAAACCCGAACCAGCCCTATGACATGCATGAATTGATCACGCGCGTCGTGGATGAAGGCGACTTTTTCGAGTTGCAACCCGCGCATGCGGCCAACATCATCATTGGGTTTGGCCGCGTCGAAGGCCGTACGGTTGGGATTGTTGCCAACCAGCCGATGGTCCTCGCGGGCTGCCTCGATATCAATTCGTCGAAAAAGGCCGCACGGTTCGTGCGCTTTTGCGATTGTTTCAATATTCCGATCGTCACGTTTGTCGATGTGCCCGGTTTCCTCCCCGGCGTCGGCCAGGAACACAGCGGCATCATCAAGCATGGGGCCAAGCTGCTGTTTGCCTTTTGCGAAGCAACGGTGCCGAAAATCACAGTGATTGCGCGGAAAGCCTATGGCGGAGCGTATGATGTGATGTCATCCAAGCATTTAAGGGGCGACTTGAACTATGCTTGGCCAACTGCCGAAATCGCCGTGATGGGCGCGAAAGGTGCCGTGGAAATCATCTTCCGAAAGGATATTGGTGACGAGGAGAAAATCGCCGCGCGCACCAAAGAATATGAAGACCGGTTTGCGAACCCGTTTGTGGCTGCCTCCAAAGGCTTTATCGATGAGGTAATCATGCCGCATTCGACCCGGCGTCGGGTGGCGTTGGGCTTGCAAAAGCTGCGCAACAAATCGGTCCGGAACCCATGGAAAAAGCACGATAATATCCCGCTTTGATCCTTGTGGATTGCTGCCCATCCCACCTTTCAGGTCCACGCTCTTTCGTGAAGGTCGATAACGAATGTTCAAGAAAATACTCATTGCCAACCGTGGGGAAATCGCCTGTCGGGTGATCAAAACGGCGAAGAAAATGGGGATCAAAACGGTCGCGGTCTATTCCGACGCTGATGAGGCGTCGCTTGCGGTCGAGATGGCGGATGAAGCAATCCGGCTTGGCCCCCCTCCTGCCGCACAAAGCTATCTCTTGGCGGATAGGATTATTGAAGCGTGTAAAGCCACGGATGCCGAAGCCGTGCATCCAGGCTTTGGGTTTTTGTCTGAGCGCGCCGAGTTTGTCGAAACGCTTGAGGCCGCGGGCATCGCCTTTATCGGCCCCGGCGTCCGAGCCATCGCGGCGATGGGTGATAAGATCGAATCGAAAAAACTGGCAGCCGCCTCGGGCGTCTCGACAGTTCCCGGTTATGTGGGCGAGATTGCCGATACCGATGGGGCTGTCAAAATCGCCGAGGAGATTGGCTATCCGGTGATGATCAAAGCATCCGCCGGCGGCGGCGGCAAAGGCATGCGCATCGCGCATAGCCGCCAGGATGTTGTGGAGGGGTTTTCGGCGGCACGAAACGAAGCGATGTCATCGTTCGGCGACGACCGCATTTTTATTGAGAAATTTGTTGAGCAGCCAAGGCATATCGAAATCCAGGTGCTAGGCGACAGTCATGGCAACGTGATTTACCTCGGTGAACGCGAGTGCTCAATCCAGCGTCGCCATCAAAAGGTGATTGAAGAGGCGCCGTCGCCCTTTGTTGACCCCGAGATGCGGAAAGCCATGGGTGAACAGGCGGTTACGCTTGCTCGGGCCGTTGACTACAAGTCGGCTGGTACGGTCGAATTCATCGTCGGGGCCGACAAATCATTTTATTTTCTTGAGATGAATACTCGGCTCCAGGTCGAGCACCCGGTGACTGAAATGATCACGGGTATCGACCTCGTCGAGCAAATGATCCGCGTCGCCTATGGTGAGAAACTGACGCTGACACAGGACGATATCGAGCTGAACGGTTGGGCGATCGAGAGCCGGGTCTATGCGGAAGACCCCTATCGCGGGTTTCTCCCCTCAATTGGTCGGCTCACCATGTGCCGCCAGCCTGAGGAAAACGCTCATGTCCGCGTTGATACGGGGGTCAACGAAGGGTCTGAGATCTCGATGTTTTACGATCCGATGATCGCAAAGCTGGTCACCCATGATGCAACACGCGATGCTGCGATCGACCAGATGGCGCGCGCGCTCGATAACTATGTGATTCGCGGCGTCGGCCATAATCTGCACTTCCTCTCGGCGGTCATGGATCACCCGCGGTTCCGTTCGGGCGCATTGACCACCGGTTTTATTGCCGAAGAATACCCCGATGGTTTTGAAGGCGCACCGGCCGATCAGGAACGTATGCATTTGCTCATCGGTCTCGCGACGCTGGCGGATGTGATTGAGCGCGAGCGGCAATGGCTGATTTCGGGTCAACTGAATGGCGACGATTCACCTTGGCCACACGATCGGATTGTGCATTCCGGGACCGAGAAATGGCATACGGCGATCTCTACCACCGATGACAGTTTTTTGGTCACCGTTGACGGCCATGAAATGGCGATCGTTACTGAGTGGCGGCCAGGGTCCCCGCTGATCGTGGGAACGCGTGATGGAACGCCTTTTGCCGTTGAAATCATGCGGAAAGACGAAGGCCTAATTCTGGAAGTCGGAGGTACCGAACGGCTGTTTCGGGTCTTCACCGAATCTGAAAGCAAGCTTTTTGCGCATATGATCGAAAAGCTCCCACCGGATACGTCGAAGTTGCTGTTGTGCCCGATGCCTGGGCTCGTGGTGAGCATTAATGTCGAAAAGGGCGATACGGTCGCGGTTGGTCAACCGCTTGCCATTATCGAAGCAATGAAGATGGAGAATATCCTGCGGGCCGAGCGTGCGGGAACTGTGACTCAAATCAACGTTGCGGCGGGGGACCCGCTCGCCGTTGACGAGGTGATCATGTCATTTGAATAAAACGCGAAGCTTTTGTCGCGCGGGCGTAATGCGTCTTTACGTTTTTTTTCAGAAATCCGGGTACCCAGGGAGGTATGAAAACAGATGCTTCCCCTTCGCGATTGAAATCGCTCTCACTCTTTGTCGACCCGCCTGCGGTTGACGAAGAGAAGTTGGCTGACCCCGCTTCTGCCACGTCTGATGGGCTCAATGTGAACCCCGAGAATGCGGATCAGCACACTTCGGCGACCGCGCTTGAGAAAATCAATGCGCGATTGGCATCTTTAGATCTCCAGCCGCCTCAATCTCCCGAAAATCCGGGCGATGACGCTGACGATGACTTTTTTCCAGCGCGGCGGTCTGGCCCACCGCATTCATCTGAATATTGGCCCGTCGTACGCGAAAGTGAGCGCGCGGTTGAGGATGATCTTGCTGAGGTCTCCACGGAAGACGCAATGTCAGTCGGCCATGTGGTTTGCGTTTCCGGCTCTCAAATCATCATCTGCCTTGATGATATTGATGCGACGCTTACCAACCGCCAACTCAGGCTCCGCAAGGGCGGGCTCGTTAAACTCTATGGTCCGCACAGCCTGATCTACGGCATTGTTACCAAGCTCTCCATACCCGTGCCGCGCGGCAACGGCGAGGGCAGCGGCACCAAGCTTGCGGAGATTGATCTTGTGGGCGAAGGGGTCCCAAATGCTGAGGGAACCTGCTTCGAATTTGTGCGCGGTGTCACGCTCCATCCCTCGCTTGGTGAACTGGTCTTCGCCACCGATGCGAAGGATATTGAGCGGGTCTATGGCAAAACAATGAAGCTGCCGATGAATGTGGGGCACCTTCACCAGGACCCCAATCGCGCAGCAATCTTGAGTGGCGACAAACTTACCCGGTCGCATTTTGCCCTGCTCGGAACGACGGGATCAGGGAAATCGTGCGGCATGACGGTGATTCTGCGCGCCATCCTCGAAACCGGATCTTCAACGCACATTCTTTTGCTGGATCCGCACAATGAATATGCGGCGGCGTTTGAGGGAATGGCTGAGCTGATTGACCCAAATACAATGGAATTGCCCTATTGGCTCTTATCCTCTGAAGAATTGGTGGCTGTTGTTGTCGGTGCTGCCCGGCAGGATACGGTCGCGACCGAGGCATCGACGATCCTGCTTGACCTCGTCACATCCGCGCGCAAGCACTTTGCCCGCACGAACGGCTCGGAAATTTCAGAGCAAACCATCACTGCCGATAGTCCGCTCCCCTATGCGCTGCGCGATGTCCTGCGCTCGCTCGAAACGCGCATGGGTAACCTCGACAAGAAAGATAATCTTACCCCGTATCGCTGGCTGAAGTCGCGTCTGGAAACGCTAAAGGCGGATGCGCGCTATTCATTCATGTTCGGCGGCATTTCTGTGCGCGATAGCATGGGCGATATCCTTGCCCAGCTGTTTCGCGTTCCGGCAAACGACAAGCCCAAAGTCAAAGGTCAAACGACAAAGCACAGAGGCCACGACATTTAGGATTTCCGAGGGCACCGCAGACAAGTCAACAATCGACATGGGCTTGTCGTTTGCCGGAACGCGAAACAGCTGGGCAAGGATATCGCCCATGCTATC
>JBCDDR010000144.1:0-6844 GCA_039180205.1 Pseudomonadota bacterium
CGCACCTTTTCGAGTGACGGGGCCACCAAACATCATAAAGCTGACATATTTCAACTCGGAATTTAGGAAATTGTTTTCCATCTAAGCTTCTGTTTTTCAGACTAAAATTGAATTGTGATGACATTTCTCTCAGCCCAAGGTTGCAAGCTTTAGCCGTCTGTGTACACGGTTTTGTGATGGGGGACTGGGAGAGTGAATTATGAAACGACTATTGATGATCATGCTGCTTGCGATGGCGGGCAGTTCACAGACGCAAGCGCAAACGGCGGATGATCCAGCGGAAATCCCACTTCAGAATTTCGCCGAGCTTCCCCACTACAGTCAGATCTCGATTTCACCAAGCGGTAAGGACATCGCGTTCCTTTTGCCCGTGAAAGGGAAGTATTTTCTTTTTGTGAAGGAGCTTGGTGCCACTAAAGACGCGGTGATGATCCCGCCCTTCAACGATACCAATATCAAGTGGTTTCGGTGGGTCAATGAAAACTACCTGGCCGTCGCTTTCAATTACCCGAAAGACCGGAAATTCATCAATATCAATGGCCAATCGATTTCAATGAACGCCGCTGATAACCTCGAACAGACGCTTTTGTTCGCCTTCAAGCGCGATGGGTCGAACGTTAAAAAACCGATCCAGCTGGCGCGCCCCGAGCGCGTGAGTAGCAGAGGAACGAAATTCAAGGCCGAGGGATCTCCGCCGCTGTGGCAGGATATCGTCATCGATTGGCTTCCCGACGAACCTAATCATTTCCTGCTCATGGTCGATGCCGATTTCAACTGGAAGTTTGAAACGCGTAAAGTCGATGTCCGAAACGGGAAATATAAGATCGTGCAGGATGATGCGATGGATCCCTTTCAGTGGGTGACTGACCAGGGCCATGAATTCCGCTTTGGGCTGATAGACGCGCGGGTTGACGATGCCGCTGATGAAAAACGTGAGGGCATTTACAGAATGCCCAACGGTGAGTTCAAAAACGTTTCCGATGCTCAATGGTTCAAAGACGAGTTTCGGCCGGTTGGCTTTGACAAAGACCCCCGTTTTGCGATTGCGTTGGGTCCTGTCGATGGAAATATGCGGGGTGTGGTGCGGATCGATATGATCGAGGGCAAAATCGTCGAGACGATCTATGCCAACGAACAATATGACGCCGGTGCGATTTTTGATCGTCAAACTGGTGAGCTCGTGGGTATCGTGAGCCCCGGCGAACCGGCTGGTTACAGGTATATGGAGAATTCGCGCCGAAAACTGCGGACAGGCGCTGATCGCGCACTTAAGGGGCGGGATAATTACATTGCCACGCTTACGCCTGATAAGACCAAAATCATCTTCCATTCATCGAGCGACCAGGACCCGGGGACGCTTTACATGCTCGATCGAACAACGAAACAGTTGGCACCGCTTGCCAACACAATGCCTGGTCTTGATCAGCGCGCAATGGCACCGATGGAGCGGTTCACCTATCAGGCCCGCGATGGTTTTGAGCTGAGCGGGTTCGTTACGCTACCCAACAACTTCGATGACAAGCCCGTTCCACTCGTTGTTATGCCCCATGGTGGCCCCTGGGGTCGTACCGGATGGGGGTTTGATTTCCTCGTTCAGGCAATCGCGAGCAGGGGTATCGCCGTTGTGCAGCCCAACTTTCGTGGCTCGACTGGCCAGGGCGAAGACTTTGTCGATGCAGGGAAAAAACAATGGGGCGGCAAGATGCAGGACGATGTCACTGACGCCGTCTTGTGGGCGGTCGAGCAAGGCTATGCGTCCAAAGACAATGTCTGCATCGTGGGCTGGTCCTATGGTGGGTATGCCGCACTCATGGGAGCTGTCAAAGATCCTGATTTCTATCGCTGTGCCGCCAGCATCAATGGGGTTGCCGATCTGAAGCGTCTCCGTGCCGAGGCCAACCTGTCGCGCGCCTATCGAAACTGGGTTGATGAAAATATTGGCCTCGAAGGGGAACGGCTCACAACCGTATCGCCCTATCATCAGGCGGCGAGGATCAAAGCTCCGACGCTAATCGTCCATGCGAAAGACGATAACCGCGTGCCGGTCGAGCATGGCAAGGAAATGGCGGAACGCCTTCAAGAGCTTGGCAAGCCGGTTTCATATGTTGAAGTCGCCGAGGGTGAGCATTCGATGATGAACAGCAAAAGCCGTTTGGAAATGCTGACCGCACTTGAAGGGTTCCTTTTGGAACACCTCAAGGTCAATCGACGGGTGAAGTCCGCGAGCGCGAACTAGGCCGAAGTCTCTTCTTCCATCTGGCCTTCCACTAAGCCTTCCATTTGGGTCAATCGCGTTTTGTTGACCAATAGATGACCTCCGGATGCACGCCGCAGTATCCGGAGGTTTTTTTATTTGTTTTGGCGAGCGGTCACCAAAAACATGCATCACCGCACATTCTCAGCTTAACAAATATGTCTGAATTCCGCTAAACGATGGAAAGCTGATCCGAGCGCCCATAAAAAGGACCGCGAGCCATGCATATTGGTGTGCCGAAAGAAATTAAGACCCATGAATATCGTGTCGGCCTCACACCCGCGAGTGTGCGAGAGCTTGCGAACAAGGGCCATCAGGTGACTGTGGAGACCAATGCCGGTTTTGAGATCGGGTTTGGTGATGCCGAATTTCGCGCTGCGGGGGCCGAGATTGCCCCTGATGCTGCAACGGTATTTGCCACCACCGATATGATCGTCAAAGTGAAAGAACCCCAGCTGAATGAATGCAAAATGTTGCGCGAAGGCCAGATTCTTTTCACCTATCTGCACCTCGCGCCCGATCCTGACCACACTAACGGTCTTCTCGAGTCAGGCTGTATCGCGATCGCCTATGAAACGGTGACCGATGCGGCCGGTGGGCTGCCGCTGCTTGCACCGATGAGCGAAGTTGCCGGGCGGATGTCCATTCAGGCGGGCGCGCACTGTCTGGAAATGGAGCAGGGGGGGCGCGGCATGTTGCTGGGCGGCGTGCCCGGGGTCAGTGCCGCAAGGGTTGTGATTATTGGTGGCGGCGTCGTGGGTACCAACGCCGCCCGTATGGCCATGGGTATGGAAGCCCATGTGACGGTGCTTGATAAATCCATCCGTCGCCTCCAGGAGCTTGATTTTCAATTCGGGTCGAAGCTTTCAACGGTGTTCTCAACCCAGGAGGCGGTCGAGCGCTATGTGCTCGATGCCGATCTGGTGGTGGGGGCTGTTCTTGTCCCCGGTGCGGCGGCGCCGAAGCTTGTCAGCCGCGACATGATCACCGGCATGAAGCGCGGTTCGGTCCTCGTGGATGTGGCGATCGACCAGGGAGGTTGTTTCGCAACCTCAAAAGCCACGACACATGCTGACCCGACCTATCGGGTTGATGAGGTTGTTCATTATTGTGTGGCCAACATGCCGGGTGCGGTCGCGCGTACGTCTACCTTCGCCCTCAATAACGTCACGTTACCCTTTGCGCTCGCGATTGCCGGAAAGGGCTATAAACAGGCGCTTCTGGACGATCCACATCTGCTGGCCGGGCTCAATGTGTGTGAAGGCAAGCTCACCTACGAGGCAGTTGCGCGCGATTTGAATGAGACGTACGTCTCGGCTCACGACGCATTGGCGGCCTGATCAAGTGTCAGATGATTTTCGAAAAGGTGTGTGCGCATTGAGGTGATCAATGTGCGATGCCACTTCTTCCCGTTCCGCCTTTAGGTAAGCCGCGACAGCGTCGCGAAACCCATGATCAGCAATCCAATGGGCAGATGTTGTGCGCTGCGGCGCATATCCGCGTGCGATTTTGTGCGCGCCTTGGGCACCAGCCTCTACACGCCCGAGCCGATGGGCGATGGCATAATCGATCGCCTGATAATAGCAGAGCTCGAAATGGAGAAACGGGTGATATTCGGTTGCCCCCCAGTTGCGTCCGAACAATGCCCCATCTCCAATAAAATTGAGTGCACCAGCGACCGCCTTGCCGTCGCCTCGGCGTGCCAGGAAAAGGACAATCTGTTCCGCCATACTTTCGCCGATGGCTTCGAAGAATGCGCGGTTCAAATAGGGGTGGCCCCATTTCCTGTTCGAGGTGTCGAGGTAAAACTGATAAAACTCATCCCAATGACGGCTTTCGAGGTCTCCACCGGTGAGTACGTCGACATGAAGATCGGCTGAAAGCGCTTCCCGACGCTCTTTTTTAATCGCTTTTCGTTTGCGCGAGGTGAGTGTCGCCAGAAAATCATCGAAAGTCTCAAACCCTTGATTATACCAATGGAACTGCTGGTCGTGACGGATCAGATATCCCGCATTTCGAAAGGTTTCGATGTCATCCTCAACCAGAAATGTGGCGTGATGTGATGAAAGCTTCAGCTGATGACAAAGCGCCTTGCTACCCTCGACGAGAATAGGCGCAAGCTCTGGATTGCGGGTGATCAGCCGGGGTGCGGTCGCGGGTGTAAACGGCGCCGATGTTTGCAGTTTTGGATAATACCCACCGCCTGCACGGTGATAGGCATCAGCCCAGCTATGGTCGAACACATATTCGCCTGATGAGTGGCTTTTGGCGTAACACGGCATAATCGCCTGCGGTTGTTTGCAATCATTCGCGATGACCAGATGTTGTGGTTGCCAGCCACTTGCCGACGTGGCGCATCCGCTTTCCTCCAACGCCGAGAAAAAGGCATATGCGGTGAAGGGGTGATTGGTGGTTCGGCAGCTTTCCCAAGCGGCTTCCCCGATCGAGGTCGCAGACGCCCGAACCTCAATGGCTACTGTGTCATCCATCTTCCGAAACTACTCTCACCTGCTCTGCTGTCGGATGATAGATATGTCGATCAGCCGTCATCGCCAGGGAAGCGCGTAGATGCTTTTTTCGGATCTGAAGGGAGTACCGGATCAGTGTTTAACTCGTCTGAGGCGAACCACTCCGGATCAGGATCAAGCGGGCGTTCGAAAATCAATCCATCCGCGTTCACGCGTGCGCGTTGTTCGGCCCGTTCTGATTTCACCGTCCAGGTCAGAATGGCGCAGCCGCGTTTCCGAAGCCAGTATGCGGACCATAGCGGAAGCGAACGGATATCATAGGCGACAAAGTCCACCTTTTCACGCATGGCAAGATATAGGTGCCAAAGGGCACTAAACCGCCAGTTTGCAGGCTTTCTTCCGGTATGCGTCGTGGCAACCAATCCGCGCGTGATGGTTGGCGCATGCTCTCGAAACCAGCGTATCAGCCGGGGGTCAAACGACATCACCGCGACAGGCCCACGATATCCTTCAAGCGCGGCGCGGATATTTGAGCAAAAAGATGAGAGCGAGGGCTCTCCAGCACGCCCCGAGAGGCGCTTCATTTCGATTAAAAGCGGTACCTCGCCAGAAATTTCCTCGAGGACATCGCTCAATTTCGCGATTGTCTGGTCAGTTTCCGCAATCGAAATGGCACTCAATTCGCGGCTGGAAAGCGCACAGATATAGTCGTCCCGCCCGCATAGCCGGGTCAGGGTTTCATCATGAAACATCATGACGGCGCCGTCTTTGGCGGGTCTTACATCGATTTCGATCCCAAATCCCGCATGGATGGCGGCACGCACCGCGGCGAGGGTATTTTCGGGTCCGGGTCCGCCGGCCCTGTGAAGGCCGCGGTGGGCAAAGGCCTGGCCGCGTAACCAGTAGGTAGCTCTGTCTGACGATGCCATACAGCCTCAGGATCGCAACGCAACGAGCGCATCGACCTCAACCGCGGCATTCAGTGGCAGCGCACTAACCCCAACCGCAGCGCGCGCGTGGCGACCTCTCTCACCCAGCGCTGTCACCATCATATCCGAGGCGCCGTTGATCACGAGATGATGCTCAAAGAAATCGCTCGGTGAATTCACAAACCCACCTAAACGGACAACGCGCTCAACCCTGTCCCAGTCCCCGGAAATCGCTGCGGATAGCTGCGCAAGGATATTAAGGGCGCAATGGCCCGCGGCGACCTTCGCCTCCTCCAACGTGACTGACTGACCCACTTGTCCGGTTTTGAAAATTTTCCCGTCAAGGAAAGGGAGCTGGCCCGAAATCGTGACCATGCCATGGGCCCCGACAAAGGGCACATAATTCGCAGCCGAACTTGCCACGGGTGGGAGTTGATAGCCTTTCGCGGCCAAACGGTCAGTCGGTGTCATCACTTACCTTCGGTTAGCTTATCGAAACGATACCTCGCTCCTTGTTGCGTGGCGCGCAGCACCGGTCAAGGTGAAACCTTTGCCAATGCTGATATCGCCATTCTGGATTTGGAAACGTCATGTCTGACGGAGGCGTTAACGTGTGGGATCTCGAATATCCCGGAGAGGGGGTAGGATCCGGAATGAGGCCGAAGCGGACATTTCCTGCATTGGCTCAGTGGCCACAAGAGTTACGTTCTTCTATTTCCGCAGTGTCTGTCATTCCGCCTGCTTTAGCGCCTAAAATCAGCCGGAATTGGACAGTCGATACAAACAGTCTCGTCGCACAAGCGACAAAGTCGGCAGCGCTCTTCATCCGACTCTGGAATTGCTGACAGCATTTTGTGCAAGATGTTGTTCAACGCGTCACGCTCGGAATGTGAAAGCGGGTCCAGCAAAGGACGTATAGCAGCCAGGCGACCTTCGAGAAGCGCTACGCGATTTGCATGCCCTTTATCCGTAAGGAAAAGCGCAATGGACCGCTTATCGGCGCCAGGCCTGCGCTCAACTAAGCCGTCTGCGACTAGGCGGTCCACGAGCCGGACTGTTCCAGGGTGTGAACGTCCTAAGATTCGGCGCAACGCATCATTTGTCGGGCCAAGGCCATAGCCAATCACTACCAAAGCAGCAGGCGTCTCTCCCGCATGATTGATTATTTCGCGCGCAGTGGTCTCAATGCGGTC
>JBCDDR010000145.1:0-6824 GCA_039180205.1 Pseudomonadota bacterium
ATTTTATACGCCCCTATGAAAAGTCCAGATTATCTCGAAAACCCGAACGTCTTCAGCACGTCTCCTTAAAAGGCAAACGAGGCCGGTTTCTCAAAGCCCGGTAAAATCGGTGTCGCGGCATCCTCTTCTAACCGCTCCACAAGACCCCCATCGCGTTTCTCTCCGCAGAAAATCTTTCCGACGCCATTTTGCGACAAAACCGTGACGAGCCGCCCGCCTTCATTGAGCTGGTCAATAATTGACGGAGGTATGTGTTCAACGGCACCTTCAATAACAATCACATCATACGGTGCTTCCTTGGGGAAACCGGACTCAAGTGCCCCTTCAACGCAAACAGCATTTGACACGTCGTGGTCGGACAATAGGCTCGCGGCGCGTTCGGTTTGTTCGGTACCGGTTTCCAAAGCGACAACCGTCTGACCAAGCGCCGCGAGTACGGCACTCGAATACCCATTCAGGCAGCCAATATCGAGGATGATATCATCGGCCTTGATTTGCGCTGCAAGGAGGAGCCGAGCAAAGACAAGTGGTTCCATAAGATAACGGTCGGGAGCAACCTCAACATCTTCATCAAGATAAGCAACGCCCTTCAACGCTTTTGGCATGAACATTTCACGCGAGACCGAAGCGAATGCATCGATAATTCTGTCGTCTGTTATTCGATTGGGACGCAGCTGGCCGTCGATCATCGCCTGGCACCGGTCAGCTTCGGTTGACATCAATGACGCCTGTTGCATTCAACTCCCCTACATTCGCTTGTGTATGAGCCCAGGTTATAACATTTGCGCGAGGAAGGGCAACGCACTTCGCATCTTCCACGCGGTCACCCGAGCTAATAACGCGATGACTCGAATATATCAATATGGAATAACGAACCTTCATATATTTTGTCGAAGACGCCACGAAGACCCTTTTTGTTATCGAACGCAGCCACGCCTCACGCGATGTTGACAGCGTTGGGTACCTTCTCTAATCAATCGCGCTCCAGCGAAAGTGGCGCGGTGGCGGAGAGGCTACGCAGAGGACTGCAAATCCTTGTACACCGGTTCGAATCCGGTCCGCGCCTCCACTTCCAATATGCTCGAGATAGGTTCTTATCGTTTTGCAGGGTACATGCCCATTCACCGACAGCAGGAAACCGCCAAATTGAGGCGTGACGTCAAAACATCGTTTTTCTAACCAAATGAGTTTTTTCGTCTGTACCTGATTTCGGTGTTGGCAGATTGAAATCTGTTTGCTAGTGACCGACTTCGCTGGATCGAGTTAGCTTGTGTAAGGCATGTTCCCCAGTAGCTCAGTTGGTAGAGCAAGCGGCTGTTAACCGCTTTGTCGCTGGTTCGAGTCCGGCCTGGGGAGCCACTCTTTTCATCGATGTTCTGATCTGACCCTGTTTTCGCTTGGCGATGTTTTAGTCTGGCGATGTTTTCAGCGCGGCGTCGTAGCGGGATAACCCGCCCTCAAGATCGTCGATCAGGTCGGACGGGCTTTCAAGACCAATATGCAGTCGCAATACGGGCGCACCCTTTGGCCAGCGTGTGGCACTCCGGCACGTCTCAGGCATCACAGGTAGGATGAGACTTTCATATCCGCCCCATGAAAAACCCATGCCAAAATAACGAAGGTCATCAACAAGGTGTGGTAGATCTTGCCACGACCCATGCTTCAATCGGAAACCAAACAGGCCGCATCCGCCGGTAAAGTCGCGTTGCCAGAGCGCATAGCCTGGATCATCGGGAAGCGCGGGATGATAGACATGGGCGACCATGGGGTGGGCTTTTAACCAGTTCGCGACCTGAAGCCCGTTTTCAAACTGGGTTTCGAGCCGCATCGCCATCGTTTTCAGCCCACGTAGGCATAAATATGCATCGTCTGGTGAGACACAGATTCCAACTGTTCGGGTGAAGGATTGCAGGCGGTTGAAATATTTGGGTGTGGCGCTTGCCGCTCCCATCATGACGTCGGAATGACCCACCTCATATTTCGTGAGCGCATGCAAATTGATATCGATCCCGAGATCGTGCGCGGGAAGCGAAAGCGGTGTTCCCCACGTGCTGTCGGCGAAGGTCATCGCATCAGCATCATGTGCCACCTTCGAAATTGCGGGAATATCCTGCACCTCAAAAGTCAGCGACCCCGGACTTTCCAAAAATACAGCTTTTGTATTTGTGGAAACATAATCAGAAATACCTTCACCCACACTCGGAGGGTAATACTTCGTTTCGATGTTATTCCGCGCCAGAACCTTGTCGCAAAAACTACGCACCGGCTCGTAGACAGTATCCACCATAAGCAGCTGATCGCCGGGTTCTAGATAGGCCATCAGTGCAGTCGAAATCGCCGACATCCCTGATGGGTAAAGGCAAACACCGCCCGAGCCCGCTTCAAGATCTTTAAGCGCATCTTCCAATGCCCATTGCGTGGGTGTGCCGCGCCGACCATAGAACAAGCCATGATCGGGGTTTGATACGGCTTCACGAAACGCCGCAAAGCTATCAAATAAACACGTGGACGCGTGATAAACGGGCGTGTTGACGATGCTGTGGCGCTTGCCATGTTCTGCCCCGGCATGAATGATCCGGGTTTTTATATCAGGTTCGGCTGCGTTTGATTTGGGATCGGACATAGGTACTGAAGTCTCTTCGCGGGGCTAAACAGCGGGGGTCGCCGTGAGGTGATTGGGAAGGAATGCCTGTTCAGGTTTCCACCTCAAGGTCTTCGCGGTGGCCCCATTCCGCCCAGCTTCCATCGTAGAGTGCCGTTTGTCTGTGGCCGAGCTGTGCCAAGGCAAATGCCAAAACGGCGGCGGTAACCCCCGAACCGCATGTCGTTATTATCGGTTTTGACAATTCGATTCCTGCTGTCTCAAAAATAGAACGCAAACCATTCCGATCGAGATATGTGCCGTTTTCGTTGAACAAATGAGTATAGGGAAGGTTGATCGCCCCCGGAATGTGCCCCGGGCGCACATCGGGTCGCGGCTCGGGCATCGTGCCCAAAAAGCGGGCAGGGGCCCGCGCATCGACAATCTGCGCATCAGGTTTCTGTCGCTCGGTATCCACCTGCGCACATGTGCGAACCATCGTCCGATCAAACCGCGGCGTAAAATGGCGCTCCCTTTGGATCGGGCTCATATCATCGGTCGGGCGACCCTCTGCCATCCATTTGGCGAAGCCGCCATCCAGAACCGCAACATCGCTTGCGCCGAAAACCCGAAACATCCACCAGGCGCGCGCAGCCGACTTGGTATCGGCGTGGTCATAGATAACAATACGATTTCCGTCACCAAGGCCCAATTTTCTAACCCGGCTCGCAAACTTTTCCGGCGAGGGTAACATCATCGGGTAGGGGCTCGTCTCATCTCGAATTTCGGCAAGGTCGAAAAAAATAGCACCTGGAATATGAAGACGGTCATATTCTTTCCTTGCATCTCGATTGGCGTCTTGGAGGTGCCATGAGGCGTCGAGAATACGCACATCGGGCGCGTCGAGATGGTCAGCAAGCCATGAAGTCGATACGAGGATTTCTCCTTGATCCATGCCTTATTTCCTCCTGGTTAACGTGGATACGACGGGTGATTGACGGCCCGGGCAGTGAACGGCAACGACAAGTCTTGTTTTGGTCCACATGAAGGTCTGTTGCAAGCACCCATCATCCACAACCTGTTCAAGAATGGCATTGTTTTTTTTCAGTGTCTCAGAGTGAGACGGATAGGCACAAGCCTTGATCTGAAATGGTACGAAATGGAAAGCGCAGGCATCCATGTTATCCATATTCGTCAAACAGGGCCTCGCCTTGGTCGTTAGAAAAACCTAACAGAATCAATAAACTAAGAAACGAAAGGTCTTCATATCCGGCATAGCTGCCGGGTTTGGCATTATTCCTGCAAATTATGCTCGGTAGTTCAAACCATGTGCGGCTTTTGTCGATGATCCAAAAAATGGCCCGGTCGGAAAGGGTCTGCAAATCAGGTGAGTGATGAAATACGAAACGTTCGATCTTTTTGACGATACCCAGCATTGCCGAATGCGTGAGCTTTTCGATGAAGACACATATGAAGCGATCATGGGTGAACGGTTTGCGTCGTTGAAAGCCAAGCTTGCGATCGCGCGGTCGCACATGCGCTCGCACGATAAAGAGGCGCTTCTGAAAGAACTCGGCGCGATTTCTTATATCGCGGGCATGATTGGTTTTGCCGGCGTGGACCGCTTTGCAAAGTCAATTACACGCCAGCTCAACAATGATAACTGGGAGCGCCTTTTGGTTGCGCTCGCAAGCCTTGACGAGGTGTATGAACAGTCACTGGCAGCATGGCCGGGGAGGACGACGGCCTACCAGGATTGAACGCGTCTTTTGTGTTCGCAAAAGTCATCTCGCATGGATTTAGAGGCAAGTTTGACGTTGATCAGAAACCTGGCCACGAATTCAGGTGGTTATTTTCGAGCGCTTGACCTTGGTTTCGGCGACGCTTAACAAGCTCGATATGTCAGATCTTGATTACACATCACTGAAAAGCCTGGGGCAGGACGCGAAAGCACCTGCATCTCCCGAAGAGGCGATCCTTGAAACTGTCGCAAATCCACGCCCCAGCCCCTATGTGGTGCGGTTTACCTGTCCGGAGTTCACCAGTATCTGCCCGGTGACCGCACAGCCGGATTTTGCCCATCTCGTTATTGATTACGTGCCTGCGAGGCTCATCGTCGAAAGTAAATCGCTGAAACTATACCTGCAGAGCTATCGCAATCATGCCGCCTTTCATGAAGATTGCACGGTCGGCATAGGCGAACACCTCGTTGATGTGCTCTCGCCGAAATGGTTGCGGATCGGTGGGTATTGGTATCCGCGTGGCGGCATTCCCATTGATGTTTTCTATCAAAGCGGCGATCCGCCACACACCGTTTGGATCCCTGATCAGGGTGTTGCGCCCTATCGCGGGCGTGGCTAGCAGGGCGCGCCGCCTGGTAAGGTAACGGTTGTCCACAGAAAAAATGTGGGCTGACCATATTTTTTGCTGCAAGTCGCACCCGCTCGGCTATAAGCGGGGTCCATGGCGCGTTTTATTTTTATCACTGGCGGCGTGGTTTCCTCTCTTGGCAAAGGCCTTTTGTCGGCATCGCTTGGCGCGTTGCTTCAGGCGCGTGGCCATTCGGTGCGATTGCGGAAACTTGACCCCTACCTAAATGTCGATCCGGGGACGATGAGCCCTTTTCAGCATGGCGAGGTATTCGTTACCGATGATGGTGCCGAAACCGATCTGGACCTCGGCCATTATGAACGGTTTACCGGCGTACCTTCGCGCCAATCAGACAATGTTACCTCGGGCCGGATTTATTCCGATATTCTGACGAAAGAACGTCAAGGCGCTTTTCTGGGCGGCACTGTCCAGGTCATTCCGCATGTAACCGATGCGATCAAGGCTTTCGCAACAGCGGAGGTTGACGATATCGACTTCGTTCTCTGCGAAATTGGCGGAACCGTTGGTGATATTGAATCGCTCCCTTTCATGGAAGCGATCCGCCAGCTTGGCAATGAGATGGGGGAAGATGCAATTTTCATCCATCTGACCCTCGTGCCCTTTTTGGCGGCAGCGGGTGAGTTGAAAACGAAGCCGACCCAACATTCAGTCAAAGAGCTTCGCGGTATCGGGATCATGCCCGATATCCTGGTTTGTCGTTGCGAGCAGCCTTTGCCCGAAAGCGAACGCGCGAAGATTGCACTCTTTTGCAATGTGAAAAAAGAGGCGGTCATCCCGGCGTTGGATGCGGGTTCAATTTATGAAGTTCCGATCCAGTATCATCACCAGGGGCTCGATATTGAAGTCTTGCGTGCCTTCGGATTGACGCCCGATCCCAAAGTGGATCTGGGCCGCTGGGATGATATCGTCAATCGCCTCGAACATCCCGAAGGCGAAGTGACGATCGCGGTGGTCGGCAAATACACAGGTCTGAAAGATGCCTATAAATCGCTTTCAGAGGCGCTCACTCATGGGGGGCTCGCGAACCGGGTGACCGTTCATGTTGAATGGATTGAAAGCGAGGTTTTTGAAGAACCGGATGCCGTGAGTGCTCTTTCCCATGTCCACGGCATATTGATCCCTGGGGGTTTCGGGTCTCGTGGAACCGAAGGTAAGATCGCCGCGGTACGGTTTGCTCGCGAGCGGAAAGTTCCTTTTTTCGGGATATGTATGGGCATGCAGATGGCGGTGATCGAAGCTTCACGTCATCTGTTGGGAATGTCAGAGGCAAATTCCAGCGAATTTGGCCCAACGCCGCAAGCCGTGGTTGGCTTACTCACCGAATGGACGAGCGAGCACGGCATAGAGGTGCGGTCATCGAATAGCGATAAAGGCGGAACGATGCGGCTTGGTGCCTACGAAGCAAAACTTGCAGGAGGATCGAGGGTATCGGAGATTTATCAAGGGGCCACCTCGATTTGGGAGCGTCACCGGCACCGTTATGAGGTTCACCTTTCCGTTTGTGAAAAACTTGCCAACCATGGTGTCTCATTTTCGGGTATGTCGCCTGACGGAAATCTACCGGAAATTGTCGAGATTTTCGATCACCCATGGTTTATTGGTGTGCAGTTCCATCCGGAATTAAAGTCGAAACCGTTTGATCCGCACCCGCTGTTTATCGACTTTATCGGTGCCGCACTCAAACAAAGCCGTTTGGTGTAATCAGGAACCGATCATCATGTTAAAACGCGCCCATATCTCGGGGATCCTGTTTCTGCTCATCGTCATTGGCGCAGCTCTCTTCTTTCGGGAGCCGCCTGAACGAATGATTGCGATTGAGGTGCTTGAGAACGACAAGATTATCGGCCTGCTC
>JBCDDR010000146.1:0-6758 GCA_039180205.1 Pseudomonadota bacterium
ACCGAAGGCTTCACATTCGAAAACCCAAACGCACAGGGCATGTGCGGCTGCGGTGAAAGCTTTCATGTTTGAAGCTTTTGGCTTAAGCTTGCGAAATGATCATGAAAACAAGCGCTGAAAAAGTGAAATTATCGTCTGACCATCTTGGTCAGGCGATAATTTCACTTTTTCAGCGCTTGTTTTCATGTTCATTTCGCAAGCTTAAGCCAAAAGCTTCAAACATGAAAGCTTTCACCGCAGCCGCACATGCCCTTTGCGTTTGGGTTTTCGAATGTGAAGCCTTCGGTGAAGGTATCCTCTTTCCAATCCATTACGGAGCCGATCAGATACATCAGCGACATCGAGTCGATAAAAAGCTTGATGCCCTTATCCTCAACCACTTCGTCGGCGGGGTTGGCTTCTTCGACATAGTCAAGACGGTACATCAGGCCCGAACAGCCCGCCGTTTTGGTGCCGATACGCATGCCAAGCGGCGGGGTTTCGCGCTCGGCAATGATGGCGCGCACGCGCTCGGCGGCTCGGTCGGTAATCGTCAACACACTCATTTCGTTCGCCTCATCAATCGGTTAGAGAAATCCAAGCTCGAGCTTGGCTTCATCGGTCATCTTACCCGGGTCCCACGGCGGTTCCCACACCAAATTGACCCGTGAAGACGCAACCCCCGGCACGGCTCCCACGCGCATCTCTACCTCGGCCGGCATTGTTTCCGCTACGGGACAGTTCGGCGTCGTCAGGGTCATCACCACTTCGACGTTATTCTCATCGTCGATGAGACAATCGTAAATGAGACCAAGGTCAAAGATGTTGACGGGAATTTCCGGGTCATAAATCTGCCGCAGCGCCGCAAGAATGCGATCATCGAGCGTATCGTCATCCTCAGAGACGGTGGCTGGGGCTGCTGCCTCGACCTTCTCCTCAGTATCACCATCCAGAAACTTATCGAGATAGTTGACCTGGTTACCCACCATTGGGCGCTCGGGCGCACTACCGTTGTTGCTACTGGTCTCGGCGTTTTGTTCGTCTGTCATCCGAATATATCCGTTACTTTTTGAAGCCCCGCCACCAGCCGTTCAATATCGGCGCTGGTATTATAAATCCCAAAGCTCGCCCGCGCTGTCGCCGGAACCGCAAAACGATCCATAAGTGGCTGCGTACAATGGTGCCCCGCGCGGATCGCAATCCCATCTCTATCCAATATGGTACCGATGTCGTGCGGATGAACCCCCTCCATCACGAAAGACACCACGCCGGTCTTGTCAGGTGCGGTGCCTACCACGCGGATCGAGTTCAGCCCCCTTAGCGCGCTCTCCAGCTCTGCCACCAGGGCGCGTTCGTGTGAATCGACGGCATCGAGGTCGAGCGCGGATAGATAATCGAGCGCGGTTCCCAACGCCACGGCGCCAACGAAATTGGGTGTGCCCGCCTCAAAACGCAGCGGGGGCGGCGCATAGGTGGTTTTCGCGAAGGTAACCTCCTCGATCATCGCACCGCCGCCTTCCCATGGGGGCATCGCTTCGAGCAGCTCCGTCCGCCCCCAAAGCACACCGATGCCCGTGGGCCCATAGGTCTTATGTCCGGAAAACACATAAAAATCGGCACCTAATGCCTGAACATCAATCCGCATGCGCGGCGCCGCCTGGCAACCATCCACCACCAGCACAGCACCGACCGCATGCGCCATCTCGGCGGCCCGCATAATATCGACCACTGTCCCGATCGCGTTTGACACATGAACAAGCGATACGATTTTTGTTTTGGGCGACAAAAGCTCCCCGAAGGCCTCCCAATCGAGCGTGCCATCGTCGAAAATCGGGATGATCTTAAGCTTCGCGCCTGTGCGTTCGGCCAGCAATTGCCACGGTACGATATTCGAATGATGCTCCATCGCGCTGATGAGGATCTCATCGCCCTCGCCGACCGCCTGGTTGCCATAGCTGTTCGCGACGAGATTGATCCCTTCAGTCGCACCGCGCACGAACACAACCTCTTTCGCCGTCGATGCGCCCAGAAAACGCGCCACTTTTGCGCGGGCATCCTCATAGGCCGCCGTCATTTGCTGCGACAGGTGATACACCCCGCGATGAACGGTGGCATAGTCGTCCTGCATCAGCCGCCGCGTCTGCTCAACCACGATCTCGGGCTTTTGCGCGCTTGCCCCGGTATCCAGAAAGACAAACGGCTTACCGTGAACTTCGCGACGGAAAATCGGAAAATCGGCACGCACGCGCTCGGCATCAAATACTACCGGGTCCGGTTGGGCGAGTGCAGCCATTAGCGTTCCCCTCCTTCAAGCGCCGCGTGCATCCAGTTGGCCGCAACGTCAGTGATCTGCGCACGCACATGCTCGTCGGTGATTTCGTCGATCACATCGGCGACGAATGCCTCGATCAGCAGGCTGCGCGCAGCAGTGGGGGTCAATCCGCGTGACATCAGATAAAAGAGCGCGTCCTTGTCGAGCTCGCCCACGGTCGCCCCATGCGCGCATTGAACATCATCCGCATAGATCTCAAGCTCGGGCTTGGTGTTGGCTTCCGCCGTGCGTTTGAGCAGGAGGTTGCGCGAGCTTTGTTGCGCATCGGTCTTTTGCGCGTCGCGTGCTACCACCACTTTTCCCTGAAAGCTGGACGCAGCACGGTCATCGACCACAGCCTTAAAACTCTGGTTCGAAGTCGCACCGAGCACCTTATGGTTCAGCTGGGTGCGAATGTCGTGTACATCGGTTCCCCGGCCAAGTTGAACTCCGGCGAGCTCGGCATGGGCACCCTCGCCTTCGACATTCACCGTTAACGCCGTTCGCAGCGAGGCCCCACCGGCGTGAAGCACGAAATGGTTGAAGCGGGCATCTGCGCCGAGCGTCACCTCACCTTCCCAGGTTTGAATCCCCCCTTCACGACGCGTTTCGCTCACCAGATCGAGCGTGGATGACTTACCGAGCTCGCACTGCATGACAAGGTTAAGCCAATGGTCCCCTTCGCCGAGGAACCGTTCGCGAATAGTGGCTGTGGTATCGGGCGCCAGTCGGAAAAGATGTCGGATATGTGCACCCGAGGGGGCCACACCGGGGACCGCGATATGGACGATCTCGATCGGCTCAGGACTATCGGTGGGCGCAACATCAATCACCACACCCTCGCGCATCAATGCCGCGTTCAAATCGGCAATCGATGACGGCGCACTGGGCCCCGTTACCAGCCGGTCTTTCAGGCGATCAGGATTATCCGCGAGAGCAGACGAAAGCGCACGAACGGCCGTGCCCCCAAGCGAGCTGAGCGCAGGCATGAGCTGGCCAGCAACAAAGACGAGCCTGTCGCCGCGCTGTGCGGGTAATCCTGCAACCAGGTCATGGGCATATTGCTCGTCCACATGATCATCACGCCCAACGAAGGAGGTGCGGGCCAGCGGACGCAAGTCCGCGTAGCGCCAGGCCTCCAGCTTTTTACTTGGCCAGCCTTGCACTTTGAAGCGGTTGAGTGCGGCATGCCTTTGTTCGGCCAACCAGCCAACTGTATCGCCGGGTTGTGCGGCCATCGCCTCGAGATAGGGGGTCAGATTATCCATGTGTCAGCTCATTCCTCTTTATGCAACAGCGGCATATCCGTCGCGCTCAAGCGTCAACGCCAGCGATTTATCGCCCGTTTTGATAATCTGTCCGCCGGCAAGAACATGAACGAAATCAGGGACCACATAATCGAGCAAGCGCTGATAATGCGTGATCAACAAGGTCGATTTAGTGGGGGATCGCTGGGCATTGATGCCCTGAGCCACCACTTTGAGCGCATCGATATCCAGCCCCGAGTCGGTTTCATCCAGAACCGCAAATTTGGGATCGATCACCGCCATCTGCACCATCTCGTTGCGTTTTTTCTCACCCCCCGAGAAGCCAACATTCACGGCGCGCTTCAGCATCTCTGCATCGAGCCCGAGCTCGGCCGCTTTGGCGCGCACGAGCTTTAGAAATTCACCCGCTGACATCTCGTCTTCGCCGCGCTGCGTACGCATCGAATTCAGCGCCGTGCGGAGGAAGTTGAGATTGGAGACGCCGGGGATCTCAACTGGATACTGGAGCCCCAGAAACATGCCCACGGCGGCCCGTTCATGCGCCTCAAGCTCAAACAGGTCGTGGCCCAGAAAATGCACCGTCCCGCCCGTCACTTCATAACCGGGGCGACCCGCCAACGTATACGCAAGCGTCGATTTCCCGGCACCGTTTGGCCCCATAATCGCGTGTACTTCGCCCGCGTTGACCGTCAGGTTCAGCCCTTTGAGGATCGGTTTATCAGCGACGCTGACGTGAAGGTCTTTGATTTCAAGCATGTGTGTTCTCAGTTCGATCTCGTTGATGACAATGCGCCACCGTATCCGGCGGCGATAATTCTAAGCCGGGGTCGCGCGCTATCCGACGCTTCCTTCAAGGCTGACGCCCAGCAGTTTCTGCGCTTCAACGGCAAATTCCATCGGAAGCTCCTGCAGCACATCACGGCAGAACCCGTTCACGATCATCGCAACCGCACTCTCTTCGTCGAGGCCACGGCTCATGGCATAGAAAAGCTGGTCGTCAGAAATTTTTGACGTGGTGGCCTCATGCTCAATCTGCGCGGATGGGTTTTTGACCTCAATATAGGGAACGGTATGCGCGCCACAGGTTTCGCCAATTAAAAGACTGTCGCACTGGGTGAAGTTCCGCACCCCTTCCGCCGACGGCAGAACCCGCACAAGCCCGCGATAGGTGTTGTTCGACTTTCCAGCCGAAATGCCTTTTGAGATAATCCGCGACCGGGTATTTTTCCCAATATGGATCATTTTGGTGCCTGTATCGGCCTGCTGATAATTATTGGTCACCGCAACCGAATAAAACTCACCGACCGAGCCCTCGCCTTCCAACACGCAGGACGGATATTTCCAGGTCACCGCCGACCCGGTTTCCACCTGCGTCCAGGACACTTTGGAGTTCTTACCGATGCAGCGCGCGCGCTTGGTGACAAAGTTATAGATGCCGCCCTTGCCGTTTTTGTCGCCCGGGTACCAGTTTTGAACCGTTGAGTATTTAATCTCAGCCTCATCAAGCGCCACAAGCTCGACTACGGCAGCGTGCAGCTGATTCTCATCGCGCATCGGGGCTGTACACCCCTCAAGGTAGCTCACGTACGCCCCCTCATCAGCAACGATCAGTGTGCGCTCAAACTGACCGGTGTTCTCGGCGTTGATGCGGAAATAGGTCGATAATTCCATGGGACACCGCACGCCCTTCGGAATATAAACGAATGTTCCATCGGAAAATACGGCCGCATTCAGACAGGCGAAATAGTTATCCCGCACCGGCACGACCGAGCCGAGATATTTCTTCACCATATCAGGATATTCTTGGATCGCCTCGGAGATCGAGAGGAAGATCACACCCGCTTTTTTCAACTCTTCGCGAAAAGTCGTGGCCACCGAGACGCTATCGAAAACCGCATCAACGGCAACCTTGCGGGCGCCTTCGACCCCGGCAAGCACCTTTTGCTCCTCGATCGGAATCCCGAGTTTGTCATAGGTCGACTTGATATCGGGATCGAGTTCATCGAGCGATTTGAGCGTCGGCTTTTTCTTTGGCGCTGCGTAATAATAGGCGTCCTGATAGTCGATTTTTGGAAAATTGACCATCGCCCATTCAGGCTCTTCCATCTTCAGCCATTGGCGAAACGCTTTCAGCCGATACTCGAGCATCCATTGCGGTTCGTTCTTTTTCGCTGAGATAAAACGCACCGTATCCTCATTGAGGCCTTTTGGCGCAAACTCGGTGTCAATGTCGGTTGAAAACCCGTATTTATAATCACCGGCCAGATCTTCGACGGTGGCTTTGGTCTGTTCGGTTGCACTCATGTTGCCTGTTCCTGTCTTTCCATCTGCCATTCGCTTTCGGATGATGCCGCAACGCCATCCCAGAACGCGGCCAAGGTTTTTGACGCCAAATCTGCAAGGGAAATCTGTTTCAATGCATCACTGATCGCTGCATTGATCATCTGCCAGTGCGGGCGCATCCCACAAATTGTTTCCAACGAACAATCGCCGGGTGCATGATCAATGCACGCTGTCACCGCAATCGGCCCATCGATTGCCTCGATCATATCCGCAACGCTGATTTCGTTTGTCGCGCGCGCCAATTGAAATCCACCGCCAACACCGCGCCTGCTCGACAACAAATCGGCACGGGCGAGCGCCCCCAACAATTTGGCGACGGTGGGGGCGGGCACACCCGTTTCGCGGGCGAGATCGGTCGCGCTATAGGTTTTCTCGTGATCACGCCCCATGGCTGCCATTACAACCACAGCATAATCCGCTAATTTGCTCAGCCTTATCATGGCGCTCAGCGATTCCCTTTTTTGAAGCCCCTGTTTGAAGCCTTAATCTGAAGCTCTGATTTGAAGCCTTAGTCTCAAGTCCTGAAGTTCATCTCATAATTAGGGGCTCGAATCACCCCGGCACCGGCAAATCAGACCATTTTCATCTCGTTTCTTGGGGCACATTTGGGGGGAAGCGCCGTCGAGGTCAAGTAAAATCGGATTAATCTGGTCCAATTTATCGCACAAAGGGCGCTGATGCGCCTCAAATAAGCCGACTTTGCCCCGGTTTTGCCGCATATCTACACCGTCGCCACACCGCTCACAGAGGCGTCACATAGGGACACATTTTGCTTTAACGACGTTGCCCGCCCCCTCGCCTAAATTTTGATGGTCGGGCGCTGAGACATGCCTTGGATAAAAATAACAGCGCATCCA
>JBCDDR010000147.1:0-6756 GCA_039180205.1 Pseudomonadota bacterium
CCTCTTTCGCCCGATCGACGAGGACAGCGGGGTCTTCACAGGTCACATCACTCGGCGCGCTCGACATGTTCTCTGTAAACGCGGCTGTAATCTCATTTTCGATATCGACATCGGTTTTCCCGGCTGTTTGCAAAGCGCGCGCACCGGTCAAAGCGGCGATATCGATGGCGCGTTGCAACCGATCTTTGGTGTTCACTTGGCGTGAACTATCCACCGCCAGTCCCAAGGCGATCAGCAAGGGTAAAAGCACCAAAGCGGTCACGACGGCGACCTGACCGCGGGTATTTCTCAGGGGCTTAAAAGCAAAAACATGTGTCACGGATTCACCCGGTTCTGCGCCCCTAGTCGGAGGGTTTCGAGCTAGGCAGCTGGCATTAACAGGAGCCTTCCAGATCCAGCGCAGATATCGATAAATCGGCAACCAATGGCGGCACGATCGACCTAAGCCTCTGTGAAAATTCGGTTTTTGTCTTAACGCCATTCACTCGGATTTTAATGGCAGCTTAGGGGAAGTGTTAACCAAACAATTTTTGGTTGCTAACTTTCCGGGCGCCGATCACGTTTGCGATAAAATCCTGTTCTCACAGTGTTTGCGTGTTTTTTCCTGGTGTCTCTAATTTTCGTAAGACGGGGTTTCAGCCCCAGTCTGCATCGCCCAAGCCTCAATAGGTAAGCGCGTTAGGCAGAAGCCGGTTTGCGATCGCGGCATAGACCGATCGAAGTTCTTCACGGGTCGCTGCGAGAAAGAACTGGTCGTCATTACCTGCGCACGCGCGCATCACCTCGCGGGGGTCTTGGACCACCCAGGGTGTATCGTCCAAAGCGAGTCCCACAGTTAAGATCATGATCCCGGTTTCGCGCATGGCCCGGCATATTTCTAAAGCCCGCTGCGTCGGAAGTTGGAGGCCGCGCTCTAGATCCGAGTGCCAATACCTTGCCGCGAAGGCGCCATCGGTCAAAAACAGGACCACTTTATGAGTGCCGGGATCCTCCTCACTAGAGGCCGCCGCCATGGCCGGCCAAATCGACGTCCATTTTGGTGACAGAATGTACCAAGCCCAGGATACGCCAAGATGTCCCGCAGTTCCCCCCTCTGGCATGAGCGCGTCCATCGCCGCATGAAACGCCGTCGGGTCCCCCGCCAGCGGTAGAATAGGTTGGCTCGGGCATCCCAAATCCACCGCCCCAGCGGTCTCGGCAGGGCTGCGTAAAAAGGCACCCGGCGCGGGCGCATCATCCGTCATGGCGGCGATGCCATCGCGTTCCATGACGCAATCGGCGCCGGCCCAAGCTTCATCGCGATCTGTTTGTTGTGAACGGCCGAGGACGCGGTCCGCATATTGGCCAGCGTTAAGCGCGGTCGCATATGGGACGAGCCCGACCCGGACTTGATCTTGGCCACGCGCGGCAATGAGTTGATCAACGAGCCGTTTCGAAGCCGATTGGACGACCTCTATTTTCCAACCGCCCATCGAGTCGGAGGCATCGATAACGAACACCAATTCCAACTGGCCGACCGGCTGAGCTGCGGTGGCCGCCAATACGGCTGTATCGATGCCATGGTATGGCGCTTGATCCGCGCCGAGAAGCCGCGCCCGATCAATAACGAAACCAACCGCGATCAACACGGGCAACAGTGTTAACGCCAGAAAGATGACAGCCTTTACCCGCTGACTTTCCCGCCACCTGACAAAGCTCACAGATCTCACGCACCGGCTCCCATACGCACCCCCAAATGAAGGTTCCGTTTTGCCCTTAGTACGTGAGGAATGGCTGTAACGTGTCGCATTGAAGATGTGCTTATGAAGCTTCGTCGAATTCAATTTTGTCTATTTACAGTTGATGAATCCGGCGGCCCGAAACGTGTTCGATGGCGCTTTCCCCTATCCGATAATGATGGGTCCGGTCACCGAACTTGCGATCTCTTCGAAAACGCCAATAAGTTCGCTCTCGGATTCAATCTCGAAAAAGTGATCATCACTGCTCGCGCAATCGACTAAGTTTTGTCGCGGGTTCGATCCCGACGTCGGTCCAGGAATGTCGAGCCCGATTGAGTAAATTGTGATGCCCTCGTCGTGCATCTCTTCGCATAATTCCACCGCATTTGGACCCGGCCAATGATATGCGCCATATTCAGCGCGAAACCCTGGGTGTCCGAAAAGTTTTCCGTATCCCACCTGAAAGGTTCCGTCTGTCACCAATACGAGGACCTTTTCGACACGAGCGTCATCATATGCGCCAGCATCAGACCCTTCCGGCCAGACCGAATTCCAGCTTGGGGATAGCATATACCACGCCCAAACCACGCCGAGATGACCTGCTGTTAAAGCAGCAGGGTGAGCTGACATATCGTTTATGGTCGATGTTAGGTCTGCCCAATCGTTTGTCAGCGGTAGGACCGCGACGTCAGGACATCGCTCGGTTAAGTTTCCAAGCCAGGCCCCCGGCATTGGCAGCGTGTCCGTAATCTCAAGATCATCGCGGCGCTCGGTGACGCAAGACTTGGTCATTCCAACCTTTGTGTCATCGATAAGTGTTGAAAACCCTTTCGCCCACTCGCCATAGATGCCCGCGTTTATGGAATATCCGAAAGGCGCAATGCCGATCCGAATCTTGCGGGATTCTAAAGACATCATATGCGCGACGAGCGCATGAGCGCTCTCTCTCTGTGCCACCTCTCTTGGACCAATCATAGACTTTGACAAATCCAGCGCCAGGATCAGTTCAATTTCCGCCAGATCGGTTTTCGCCGATGCGCCCGCCCCAACCGAAAGTGTGCCTGTTCGTGCCAGGCTCGTTCCGAACACCGCATCAAAAGCGCAATTCGCATCCACACTGACCAGGTCATTGGTCTTGTCGACGGTGATCTCTGGCGCTTCGCAAGCAAGATCCGCAAAGCTTGTTTCCAGGTTCGCAAAGAAGACATCTTCGACGATCGGCTTGATATCGCCCGCGGTCATTAACTCGTCTTCCAGTGCGCGGGCGCCCGCCAGCGTTGCGGCATCCAAAGCCGCTTGCATGTGCCGCTCCGCACTGACAATGCGCGATGAATCAATCGCTGCGCCGACCGCCATCAGCAGCGGCACAGCCACAATCACAAACATCACCGCGACGTTTGCGGACTCATCTTTCCTCCAACCCTCAAAGAAAGGGGGTCTCACGTACCGGCTCCCTCTTGTGTCCTCTGTTGAGGATCACGCTGTGCCCCTAGTACGTGAGCGTGCAGCCTAGCGGCTCCGATTTAACGGATCAGAGTCGGTCCGAGGGAAATTGAGAAAGCACTATTTACGATTGCGCTTGCCCATAAAACCGAACAAATGTCCGGCAACTTTGCGCATCTGGATCTCTTCGCTGCCTTCGGTAATGCGGTAGCGGCGATGATGACGATAGATATGTTCGAAAGGTTTGTGGCGCGAATATCCGATCCCTCCATGCACCTGCATGGCGCGGTCGGCCGCGTTGCAACATAAGCGGTTCGCGCGGTAGTTGCACATCGACACTTTGTCTGACAGCCGTTCGGCGACTTCCGGTTTGGTCATCTGGTCCATTTCCCAAGCCGTTTTGAAGATCAATAGTCTCAGCATCTCAGCCTCTGTCGCGAGCTCGACCAGCGGAAACTGAATCGCTTGGTTAACGGCCAGGGGCTTGCCAAAAGGTTTTCGGTCTTGGGCGTATTGTACGCTCTCATCAATGCAGAACAATGCGGCCCCAACCGAGCTCGCGGCTTGGCGAATTCTGTTCTCGTGCACAAAGTGCTGCGCCAGCGCCAACCCGCCATCGGGGGGGCCGAACAGCGCACTTTCTGGCACCCACACATCGGTCAGCGAAACCCGAGGGTGATCGGTCGGCATATTGAAGGTCCAGAGATATTCTTCGATTTTCACCCCGGCGGTGTCGGCCGGCACAAGCAGGCAACTGATGCCGCGAGCATCGCCATCGGCACCGCTGGTCCGCGCAAAGCACATAATGTGGGTGGCGACATGCATGCCCGTCGTCCACATTTTCTCGCCATTGATCAACCAGCCCTCCACGCCATCTCGGGTTTCGCGGATCGCGCTCGTATTCATATGCGTCGCATCCGAGCCATGCTCCGGCTCCGTCAGCCCAAACGTTGCGATGAACTTGCCATCGAGCGCATCTTGAATGAGGTGTTTCTGCTCTGGCCGTGCAAAATCTCGAAGCATCAGGATTTGCGGATAGTTAGCGACGATTGAGTGCTCATTTTGAAGGTCATTGTGCAGTCCGAGGCCTTTCCGTGCGAGATGCTCTCGGATGATTGCCATGGCCAAATTCGACCCGTCCTGGCCACCATATTCAGACGGTAGCGCAAACCGAAAATGCCCGGCAGCGTCGGCGCGGCGCTTGGCTTCTCTTAATAGCTCTTCCCATTCCGGGCGCGGCAGTCCGCCATTTTCAAAATCGGTCCGCGCCCACTCCCGGCGATGGTCGAAAAACCGGATATTATCATCTTGCGCTTCTAGGGGTTTGATCTCTGCGTCGATAAAATCGTCGAGCACGATCAAGTAATCGGCGATCTCCTGGGGAATATCAAAATCCATCATAAACCTCTTCCGTCTCAGCGCAGACTAGACCCCGTAGACGACCGGACAATCCGCTTCGTCGCGTCAATATAATGTGAGCACACAGGCGGCTGATGACGGAAAGTGTCAGGAGATTTCGCAGGTGCAGCACATTTTCTACGCTCTGAACGATTGACAAATCGTTCAGTGATTATATGTCTGAGTCCGTTAGATGAAGACATCGACGCTCGGTCTATGACCACCCTATATGAAAGGTTTCCTCCCATGATCCGTACGCTTTCCTCCGCCGCACTTGCGCTTGCCTTTGCCGGAACGGCCTTTGCTGGCACGGCCTTCACCGCGACGCTTGAAACGCCGATGCCAAAATCTGAAAAAGTCGTCGCTGCTAAGGCCCTTTGGAGCTGCGAAGACACGACCTGCAGAGCGACGCTCGATCGCAGAACCGTCCGCGTCAGCACCTGCAAAAAAGTCGTCAAAGAGATCGGCAAACTCGCCGAGTTTTCAAACGGCGAAGAATCACTGTCTGCCGAAGACCTTGAGCGTTGTAACGCCGTCGCAAAATCCTAAGAGATTTATTTACCTCACTCCCCCTCAACGGGCCGCTTTCACCGAAGCGGCCCTCTTTTTTTTGTGCACAGCATCCAGAATCATGACTGAGGCGTCACGCAAATTATTTCCTTTCCGAACCGATTGCCCTTCAGATAAGATCTCGCAATTCAAACCGGGAGGCTTCAAGAGATGACCATTGCCAGCGTTCGCACACCAGATGAACAGTTCGCCAATCTTCCAGATTTTGCGTTCGCGCCGAACTATGCCGACGCGTTACCGGGCTATGAAGGGTTGCGCGTGCATTACTTGGATGAAGGCCCAAAACAGGCTGAGCGTGTCTTTTTGTGCCTGCACGGACAGCCCTCCTGGTCGTATCTTTACCGGAAAATGATCCCCGTCTTTCTCGAAACGGGGGCACGTGTCATTTGTCCAGATTGGCTCGGATTTGGGCGGTCTGACAAACCGACAGATGACGCGGTCTACACTTACCACTTTCACCGCGAAATGATGGTGGCGTTTATCGAAGCATTGGATTTGCAAAATATCACTTTGGTTTGCCAAGACTGGGGCGGGATCCTCGGCCTGACGATTCCGGTCGATATGCCTGACCGGTTTGTTCGCTTGCTGGTGATGAATACAACCATTGCAATAGGCGAGTCGCCCGGAGAAGGCTTTGAGGCATGGCGCGCGTTTAACCGCACTCAGCCGGATCTGGACGTTGCCGGTCTCATGAAACGCGCCTCGCCTGTTTTGTCTGATGCTGAAGCGGCGGCCTATGCAGCCCCCTACCCGGATCAAAGCTTCAAAGCTGGCGTGCGCCGGTTCCCCGAACTTGTGATGACGGACCCTGGCATGGAAGGAATTGATGTCTCCAAACGTGCGGTCGTTTGGTGGCGTGACCACTGGCAAGGCCATAGCTTTATGGCTGTGGGCGCACAAGATCCCGTTTTAGGGCCGGCACAAATGGAGGCGCTGCGCGCAAATATTCGCGGCTGCCCCGCCCCGATGGTCATTGAAGAGGGCGGGCACTTTGTCCAAGAATGGGGCGCTCCAATCGCTCGCGCCGCATTGGCGGCATGGGGCGACACGGCCTAGTTTAGGTGCGTTATGCGCCTCAAACAAAAAGGGCCCGATCGCAAGACCGGGCCCTTTTTTTGGTCTGAAAAGTCGACTTATTCGACGATGATGGTCACTTCAGAGCGCCGGTTTAGCGGCTCACGGACACCATCATTCGTGGCTTTCGCCAACTCGTCTTCACCGCGTCCGGCCGTGTTGATCGCATCTGCTTCGATCCCACGGTTCTGAAGCGCGTCGGACACAACGGCGGCACGACTTGCTGATAGACGCAAATTGTAAGCCGAGGCACCAGACGTATCGGTATGACCGACAATGGTCACGCCGCCCGTCGCACAGTCTTCACGATCGCGGATATTGGCAATCGCCTGATCAATCACGGCAGAGGCCTGACTGGTCAGGTCTGAGCTGTCCCACTCGAAGTAAACCACAAAGGCCTGGTTCACTGATGAACATGGCGCAGCCTCGATTTCCTCAGCAATCGTTGGCGGCGGAGGCGGTGGTGGCGGAGGTGGTGGTGGCGGAGGTGGTGGTGGCGGAGGCGGTGGAGGTGGCGGCGTAGAGCCGAACTTGTACCGCAGACCAACCGTGA
>JBCDDR010000148.1:0-6752 GCA_039180205.1 Pseudomonadota bacterium
CGATGGAAGATCGTACCATCATCGAATGGGATAAGGATGATATCGACAAGATCGGCATGCTCAAAATCGATGTCCTGGCACTAGGTATGCTCACCTGTTTGCGAAAGGCGCTTGATCTCTTGGCCGACTGGAAAGGCCAGCGCCACACGCTCGCGACCATCCCGCAGGACGACCTGGCAGTTTATGACATGCTTTGTGTCGCTGATACCTTGGGGGTGTTTCAGGTAGAATCGCGCGCGCAGATGAACTTTCTACCGCGCATGCGTCCGCGGACCTTTTACGATCTCGTCATTGAGGTTGCGGTGATCCGCCCCGGCCCCATTCAGGGCGACATGGTGCATCCCTATATCAAGCGCCGCCGGGGGGAGGAGCCGGTGATCTATCCATCGGAGGCGCTTAAACCCGTACTCGGCAAAACGCTCGGTGTGCCGCTGTTTCAAGAACAGGCGATGCAGATTGCGGTCGTCGCCGCCGGGTTCACCGCATCAGAGGCCGATCAGCTGCGCCGCGCCTTGGGCACTGCGCGCGGGCCGGGTACAATTCAGAAGTTCAAGGAGCGCTTTATCGAAGGCTGTCAGGCGAATGGCTATGATGAGAGTTTCGCCAGTGCTGTGTTTCGTCAGCTCGAAGGCTTTTCGGGCTACGGCTTTCCCGAAAGTCATGCCGCGAGTTTTGCGCTGTTGGTCTATGCCTCAAGCTGGATCAAGTGCCACCACCCCGAAATATTTTGCTGCGCGCTTCTGAATGCCCAGCCGATGGGCTTTTACGCGCCTGCACAAATTGTCCGCGATGCCCGTGCGCACGGGGTTCCGGTACTGCCGATCTGCGTCGAGCACAGCTATTGGGATAATGTGTTGGAGCCTACGGGCGACGGCGTACTCGGCGTGCGGCTCGGGTTTCGGCAGATCAAAGGCTTTCGTGAGGAAGATGGCCATTGGCTCGCCGCCGCACGCGGCAATGGCTATCGTGCAATCGACGCAGTGTGGCGGCGCGCAGGGCTCGACCGGTCCGCACTGACAAGACTTGCGCAGGCCGATGGTTTCGCCAGCTATGGCCTCGACCGGCGTGCGGCCCTTTGGGCGGTGAAGGGGCTGGGCGGGGAAACGCCATTACCGCTTTTTGCCAAGGCGGGCGAAGGGCTGCCCGATGTCCCTGCCACTCTGCCCGAAATGGGCTTGGCCGAGGAGGTGTTTGAGGATTATATCGGTACGCGTCTTACGCTGCGCGAGCATCCGGTTAATCTGTTGGCCGATGATATTGGCAAGACAGTGCCATCCGCTGAACTGCGCGATACCGAGACCGAGCGCATGGTTGAGGTATGTGGTCTTGTCATCACCCGTCAACGTCCGGGGACGGCGAGCGGCGTGATCTTCCTCACCTTGGAAGATGGCTCGGGCGTCGCCAACATCGTGGTCTGGCCCAACATGTTCAAACGCTGCCGCAAGTCGGTGATGGCGGGGCGGCTTTTGAAAATCCGGGGGCGGCTGCAACGCGAGGGCATCGTCACCCATGTGATCGCCAATCGCATTGAGGACCTGTCTTACCTGCTTGATACCTTGGGCGACCCCCAAAGTGCCGGTGCGATTATCGAACCCAATCATGATAATGCCGACGAAGCCAAGCGCCCGGTGCCTAATTTGTCGGGCGAGCCGAAAGACAAAAGCAAACGTTCAAACCCACTCGCCCGCACCAAAGCGGGGCGCAAGACGGTCACCGGATATTACAGCGCGAGCGCCGCCCGCCATCCGCGTGAACAGGCCAAAAAGCTGTTCACCAGTCGGGATTTTCATTAGCGGAAACCAGTGGGCTCAATCGCGGTGCCCTATGCCTCGGCAGTTTCTTCAGCCGGAGCCTCTTCGGCTGTACCAGACGCTTCTTCAGCTGCTGCCGCAGCGGCTTCAGCAGCCTCTTCTTCTTTCTGGCGTTTCTCTTCGATCCGCTCCTGCGCTTTTTTGCCTGGCTTCGCTTTCTCGGGGTTATTGCGAGCCTTGCGCTTCATCAGGCCTGCCGCATCGAGGAAACGAGCGACACGATCGGTCGGTTGTGCCCCGGTGCCAAGCCAGTATTGCGCACGGTCAGTATCCAGGACGACGCGGTTTTCATGATCTTTGGGGAGCTGCGGGTTGTAGGTCCCGAGCTTTTCGATATAGCGGCCATCACGCGGTGCGCGCTGATCGGCGACAACGATACGGTAGAACGGACGTTTCTTTGCGCCGCCCCGCGACAAACGAATTGCAAGTGCCATAACTGGTTTCCTTCTTGGTCTTATTCAATTTTTCAATGAGGTCCAAAAACAGGGAGAGCCGCCTAGCGCCCGCCCAAAAGCTTGTCGATATCAGGGGGCATGCCGCCGCCCATTCCGCCGGGCATTTGGCCCATCATATTTTGCAGGCCGCCCATTTTCTTCATACGTTTCATCATAGTGGCCATTTGCTTGTGCATCTTCAGCACGCGGTTGACTTCCTGCACACTGGTTCCGGAGCCCGCTGCAATCCGCTTTTTGCGCGACGCATTGATGATCTTGGCGACGCGCCGTTCCTTGGGTGTCATCGAGCCGATGATGGCTTCCTGGCGTTTCAACAGCTTGTCGTCGATGCCGGCGCCCGCCATCTGCTTTTGCATTTTGCCAACGCCCGGCATCATCGACATGATGCCCTTCATGCCGCCCATTTTGGACATCTGCTGCAGCTGCTTGCGCAGGTCGTCGAGATCAAACTCGCCCTTGGCCATTTTCTTGGCGAGCGCTTCGGCCTCTTCGGCTTCAACCGTTTCGGCGGCTTTCTCCACCAATGAGACAACGTCGCCCATGCCGAGAATGCGTGAGGCCACGCGCTCAGGATGAAAGTCTTCCAGCGCATCAAGCTTTTCGCCGGTACCGACGAGTTTGATCGGCTTGCCGGTCACCGCGCGCATGGCAAGGGCGGCACCGCCACGGCCGTCACCGTCCATGCGGGTCAGAACAACACCGGTGAGGTCGATCTGTTTGGAGAAGTTTTCGGCGACATTGACGGCATCCTGGCCGGTCAAAGCGTCGGCGACGAGCAGCGTTTCGACCGGGCCCGAGGCGCGTTCAACCGCTTTCAATTCAGCCATCAGGCTTTGATCGACATGGAGCCGTCCGGCTGTATCGAGGATGACGACGTCCATGCCCTGAAGTTTGGCTGCATTGAGCGCACGCTTGGCGATGTCGACTGGGATTTGGCCTGAAACAATTGGCAGGGTCGCAACTTCGGCCTGCTCACCGAGGATCTTAAGCTGCTCTTGCGCGGCGGGACGCTGCACATCGAGCGAAGCCATTAAAACCCGCTTTTTCTCTTTCGTGGTCAGTCGTTTGGCGATCTTCGCGGTCGTTGTCGTCTTCCCCGACCCTTGCAGGCCGACCATCATGATCACAACGGGGGGAACGCCTACGGTATTGATGCCGACAGCATCCCCGCCGAGCATATCGACCAGGGCATCGTTGACGATCTTGACGACCATCTGCCCGGGGGTGACCGATTTCACCACCGACTGACCAACCGCTTCGGTCTTTACCTTGGCGATGAAATCCTTGACGACAGGGAGCGCGACGTCGGCGTCGAGCAGAGCCAACCGCACCTCGCGCAGCGCTGCCGATACATCGGCTTCGGTGAGCGCGCCGCGACGCTTCAGCTTATCGAAGACATCGCCAAGGCGGGTGCTTAAGCTTTCGAACATGCGCTCTGCAGATCCTTGTGGTTTCGGGGCAACTTACATCAACGACAAAAGCGCCGGTGGGCGAACCTTCGCTGACCGACGCGCATACGGGCCTTCGCCCGCAAACTCAGTTGGTGAGCGGATTACGCCTCTACCTAACGTTTGTCAAGCAATGCGCGAGGCACGTGCTTATGGTGTTGAGTCGGTAAAGCCGGGGCCACGCACCACCATGCCGGGCGTCGCGCCGGTGTGAATGCCATCCCTAAGTACGGCGACGCCATTGACAAAGACATCACGAACGCCCTCGGCATACTGGTGCGGGTTTTCATAGGTGGCTCTGTCGATGATCGTCTCGGGATCGAAAATGACGATGTCGGCGAAATACCCGGCGGCAAGCCGACCACGGTCTTTGATGCGCAGTTTGTCCGCCGGTAGGCTTGTCAATTTCCGAATCGCCTCAGCGAGCGAAATCACCTGCTTTTCCCGGACATAGCGCCCCAGCAGCCGGGCAACATTGCCATAGGCGCGCGGATGGGGGTTCGATTTCAGAAACACCCCTTCGGATGTATAGGCTCCGGCATCTGAGCCGAACATCATGAACGGCCAGGCGATATTGGCTTCGATATTGGCTTCCGACATCAGGAAATAGGCGGCGGTCACCCGGCTGTTGTCTTCGATGACCAGATCGATAATTGCATCCTCGGGGCTGACCTTGCGTTCGGCGGCGACGGCGGCAAGCGTTTTCCCGGTTAAAGGCTTCAGCGCATCGCTTTTGAAACCGATCAGCAAGACGTTCTCGGCACCACCCGCCGCGTGAAAGAGGTTTTCCCACCCGTCACCGGCTTTACGCATTTGGTCAATGACCCGAGCGCGGATATCGGGGTCCTTCAATCGCGCAATCCATGCATCGTGTCCGCCTTCCTGAACCCAGGGTGGCATGGCCGCGTAAAGCCCTGTCGCCCCTGCGGTATAGAGGTACATGTTGGCGGCGATATCGATCCCGGCGGCGCGCGCGGCTTCTAGTTTTCGAATACCAGCATCGCGTTTAGACCAGTTGGCCTCGCCCGCCGGTTTCAGGTGATAGATTTGCGCCCAGGCGCCGGAGTTTTTCGCGATGGCGATGGTCTCATCGATGCCTTCGAGGAAGCGATCGCCCTCTGACCGCATGTGGGTGATATATCCGCCACCGTATTCGGCGGCTGCGGCGGCGAGTGCGGTCAGTTCATCGGTTTGGGCATAAAATGCGGGTGCATAGATGAGTGAGGCCCCAACGCCGAGCGCGCCTTCCCGCATAGCGTCGCGAACAAGACCCTGCATGCGTTTGAGTTCTTCGGCGCTCGGGGGCCTGTCGGCATAGCCCAGCTCATGGATGCGGACGGTTGTTGCCCCGACAAATGAGGCGATATTCGCAGAGACGCCGCGACCTTCCAGATGCTCGAGATAGTCGCCCAGACTTGTCCATTCGATATCGAACTTGATGTCGCCCTGGCGTGCCAGCCGTTCCCGTTTCATACTGTCGTTGAGCGGACCCATTGACCAGCCCTCGCCGAAAACCTCCAGCGTGACGCCCTGACGAATGTCGCTCTGGGCCCTGCCGTCCTCGATAAGGCTCTCGGTCGCCCAGCTCAGCACATTGATAAAGCCCGGTGCGACGGCAAGCCCTTGCGCATCAACCACCTGTTTCGCTGAGGCTTCAGGAAACTGGCCGATCGCCGCGATCCGATCACCGCGTATGGCGATGTCATTGGGGGTGGGGTCCCCGCCCGAGCCATCATAGATAACGCCGCCCTTTATGATCAGGTCATATTCGGCTTGCTGCGCGGCGGCTGTGCCATAATTGAGGCAAAGCGCAGCGATACTGAATAGGGCGATCGCGGCGGTACGCCACCGACCGTTACCGGGTACGAATCCCATTCCACGCGCGCGGTGGTTCAAAAACAAAGACGTAAGGCGCGTAAAACGACCCATCGGCGACATGGCCCCCTGTTTCATAGCGCTTACGCTCATACCGGTCAGTTCGGTACGAGCACGCTCATTTTTGCAATGATCGTTGAGGTCGGGATGGATGTCAAACCCGGCGTCTTTACCGCGTTCGCGCCAACGGCGTGTCAAGCGGTGCGTCGGGCCCACCATGACCGCGCGATCACGAAGAGGATGCGGCTACCCGCCTTGATGACCCCTTGCACCGTACCTGAAATCTTCGATTTGCCAATTCGTGTGCGATAATCGGTCGGCGCTTCGGCGACGTTGAGGCCGTGTTCAATCGCCTTGATCTGCATTTCAACGGTCCAGCCGTAACGCATTTCGGTCATGTTCATCGCAATGAGAGCCTCGCGGCGCACCGCGCGGAAGGGGCCGAGGTCAGTATAGCGATGCCCCCAGAGCCAGCGGATCAGGCGACAGGCAAGCGCGTTCCCCCACCGCTGTTGCGGCGTCAGGGCGCCGCGCGCGCGATGTCCCAAAACCCGGCTCCCAATCACGATGTCGGCGTCGCCTGATCGGATCGGGGTGACGAGCCGGTCCATCTGTTCGGGATAGTCGCTGTGGTCACCATCAAGGAACACGCATACGTCTGCGTCTGTGGCTTTGATGCCTGCCATACAGGCATGACCGTACCCTTGCGCCGGGGCGGTGACCACGTGCGCGCCGGCGTTTCGCGCGACGTTGACCGTGCCGTCAGTCGAGCCATTATCGGCGACGATGATCTCGTCAACCCAATCGGGAATTTCCTCAATCACATGCGGCAACGCTTCCGCTTCGTTGAGCGCGGGGATGATCACGGCAACGCGCATCAGGCGGCCGCGCTATTCGGCACATCGTCAGACCGATACCGCTTATAGAAACGCCAGAATCCCAATCCGATTACGGGCGCAAAAATCAACGGGCTGACAAAATCCTGAAAGATGTCGGTACGATCTTCCACACCAAGGGGAAATCGCAGCATGTAGAGCGGTTGGGTGATGGTCGCCGTTGTCGTTATCGGTAGCTTGATCTGGATGCTCCGAATTCGCTTTTCCTCGCCGCATGCGGAGACCCGCGCCATTGTGAGCGTGATGTGGGTCTTTCTGCTGCTCTCC
>JBCDDR010000149.1:0-6726 GCA_039180205.1 Pseudomonadota bacterium
CAAGAGGCTCATCGTACTCTCATCGGGCGGCGTTGTTGAGGACCCCGCAGCACCAGGCTTTTACACCAAACTGCTACGCCGGTATCTGATCAACACATACGTCGATATGGCGCGGATGGAGACCATCCTCAAAGAATCCGAGGATCTCGACTGGACAAGCGTGCGGCTCACATATCTCCGCCCGGGCGCATCGAAACCCTTTCTCGTTAAAGAGGGCAAGTTGGGCGGCGGCGCCTTTCAAATCCATTATGTCGATGCGGCACGGTTTGTTGTCGATGAGCTTTCCACCGGGGCCTGGATCAAAGGCCATCCCGTGCTTGGCTATGTAACCGAAAAAGATGCCGCATCGACGGGCGCAACACTGTTCACCGGTTCGGCGCAATAGTCCGCCATTCCGCTCACCCCCAATTTTCACACCTGACACTCAGTCGCAGACCAGTCGTTCAACAAACGTCGAGCCAGGTCATGGCCGCCGTTCCGGAAGGAATTTGACAATGATAACGCTTCGAAAATCACACCGTTATGCCTACTGGACCGGAGCCACTTTTGCGCTCACCATGACTGCCAATGCCGGAACATCTTTCGCGCAAGACAGTTTGGCAATTGGGGGAGGCGTTGGCGCCGCGCCTCGTTTTATTGGATCCGACAGCTATGTGCCGATCCCCTTCCCGTTTCTCGAATATGTGCGGGACGGGCGCACACTTCGGACAAACCAATTCGGCTTTGAACTTGATGTCACCAAGGGCTCGACGATCGATTTCGGGCCGATCATTCGGATCGACCAGGGTCGAAACACGTTTCAAGACGCCGAAGATCCGATCATTGAGGCGCTGACCGATGTCAGCGTCGGCGTGGAGGTTGGTGGGTTTGTTTCGATCACCCGGCCACTCTTCACCCCGGAGAACCGCGCCCCTCTTTTATTCACAGCACGCGGATCAGTCGTGCAGGCAATCGGCGGACATGATGGAATTGTTGCGGAGGCAAGCATCGGCCTGATCAGGCCCTCGCGAACATGGACCTTCCTCGCGACGATCAATGCGAGCTATGCTTCATCAGACTTCCAAAGCGCGTTTTTTAGTATCGATGCGGATGATGCGGCAGCCTCCGGACTTGATCTGTTCACCGCCGATGGCGGCTTTCGCGACGTGGGTGTTGGCGGCGTCGCATCCTATCAGATCTCTTAAAAATGGTCCGTGAATTCGGTTTTCAGTTATAGCCGATTGATCGGTGATGCGGCCGATAGCCCCATCGTCACCGAGGTTGGCTCACCCAATCAGTATTTCTTTGGGCTGAACGTCGCCTACAAGCTTTTTTAGGCGGATAACCCGTGGGCAAATGGAGTGAGCCGAAGGTGTGCCTAGCCCTCCCAATCGGTGGCGATGCGCTTCGATGTGATGAAAAAGAGCACTGCGGCGAAGAGGTAAAAGACGCCCCCCGAGAGGATCGCGTACCGAAGCGCCTCTTCCGCAAAGCGCGCCGTCATCGCATCGGAAAGCGCACCAAGGATGAAATTGCCAAGGCCGAGGCCAATGAGATTGTTGATGAAGAGGAAAACGGCGGACGCGGTTGCGCGCATGCTAACCGGGACCAGATGCTGAAATGCCGTAATGACTGGACCAAGCCACATAAGGCTCAACGCTGTCGGTACAAGGAACAGGAAAAAGGTCAGCAGTAAATTGGTTGAGAGGACGCCGCCGATATAAAACGGGAGCGTCGCCGAAAACGCAAAAGCGGGAATAAGTGCATAAGTGCTCTTGCGCGTACCGCCAAACCGGTCCCCCAGCGCGCCCCCGGCCCAAATGCCCGCGATTCCGCCAAACAGCAAAAGGGCGCCGTAAAAGTAGGACGCATACAAAAGCGGCCCAGCGCCCGTGGGAATCAAAACATCGGGCATGAAGCTGAAAAATTGAGGGAGCTCTTCACCAAAACTGCGGACAAAAAAGGATGGCAACCAGAAGGTGATCCCATAGCCCATCATTGACGAGAAGGCCGCACCGAATGAAAGCCCCCAAAAGCTTGGCTTGCCAACCAGAACGCGAAGCACGTCTTTTATCGCGACAGGGTTTGGCGCGGTTGTGAGCCCATCATTACCGCCGCGCTGAGGTTCCTTCACCGTAAGACGAAAGATCGGCGCAATGACGATGCCTGCAATTCCCACCGCAATGAAAGCGGCGCGCCAGCTCAGATAGGTTGTCAAGATGCCGCCGAGCAAAATCCCCAGGGCAGAGCCAATCGGGATGCCAAACGAATAAATGCTCATAGCCCGGGCACGGGATTTGGGCGGGAAATAATCCGCAATCAATGCGTAGGCCGGGGCAACGCCACCTGCCTCACCAACACCAACGCCAAGCCGGGCCAGAAACAACTGCGCGAAATTTTGGGCCAATCCGCAGACAGCGGTCATCGCACTCCAGATCGTCAGCGCGATCGTCATAATCCAAACCCGACTTTTGCGATCAGCCAGCATGGCAATAGGAATGCCGAGAAAGGTGTAGAAAAGCGCGAAGGCGAGCCCACCCATCAGCCCGAGTTGGGTGTCACTGAGCCCCAAATCCTGTTGGATCGGGACGGCGAGGATCCCCACGATCTGACGGTCAAGAAAGTTGAAGGTGTAAACAACGACGAGAATAAACAACACATAGCCGCGATACAGCGAGGTGGCCTGATCTGCCGCCCCTGGCCGACGACTTGTTGTTTCGTTCACGACTTATCGATTCCAATTCTGGCTAAGAACGCGCGGATATCGCGGATTACCTGCGCGGGTGCCTCTTCATGCGGCACATGTCCGACACCTGGATAGGTGACCAATTGAGAATTGGCAATCGCGCTGTCCAACCCTTTGCCCTGAGACATCGGAACGACCAGGTCGCTTTCCCCCCAGAGGATCAGCGTCGGCGCCGTAATCGCCGCCAAATCAGCCTCGGGTGCGGGCAGGGTAAATTTTTCAAGCGAACGCAGCATGGCCTCTCCCGCCCCTTCGCGCGCGAGCATGGCATGAAGTCGATCAACGGTCGCCGGAGGGATCGCGCTATCGTCACCCCAAATCAGTGCTGTACTCGCGGCAATCCCGGGTTTTGGAGCCGTTTTGAGATACAGGCGCATCATATCGGGGATCGGTGCCGGTGTCTCTGTCACACCATTATAGGGAAAGGCCGCGGCCGCGATCAGGACGAGTGCGTTCACACGCCCAGCCGACTGCGCGGCAAAGCGCCAGGCTGCGAGGCCACCGAGTGAGTTGCCGACAATCGTGGCACGCTCAACACCCAATACATCCATCACCTCGCCAATAAAAGCTGCCCGCTCTTTGGGAGCGTACCGCTCTTTGGGGTCTGCGCCCGTAAGCCCGTGGCCCAACAGATCGTAGCGGATGACGCGATATTCGCGCGCCAGCTCTTGTGCAACCGCATCAAAGCTCTCAAGCGAGTAGGTGAAGCCGTGCAGAAGAATGAGCACAGGCCCAGCCAGAGGGCCTTCGACACGCACGCGAACCCGGGCCCCGTCGATCATGAGAAATCGATCGGCACTTGTGGTGTAGGTCCGGGCGGCTTCGTCATCTGGCCCATCCACCGCATTTGGCCGATTGAGGATTGATGGCGCATTGATGGATGCATCTGCGCTGGTTTTCGGCCCCCCGGAGATGGTGTCCTGCGATGGCAAAAGCGCCTGGGCAAGCACAGCAGCCCCGGTGAGCCCAACCAGTGTCAGGCCCAAAAACAGAATACGTTTCATGGGATTCGTCCTTTACAAACGGCCCTGATTAGAAATTGAATTCGACGGTACCAAACACCTGACGCGGGTTCCCGAAGAACCCGGTCAATACTCCGGTCGTGCCGAGTGGTGCGTTCGCAAAGGCCGGTTGTGCCGTCACAAAGTCATACCCTGCCACGATGTATTCCTTATCCAGCAGGTTGGTGCCCGTCACACTCAGTGTCCAGCGACCATCTTCTGAATTCCAGGCAACGCCTGCATTGAACAACACAAACTCAGGCTGATCGATCGGGCTCGCGAACGCGAACTGATTTGTAAAGCTCCGATAAGAAGCCGACAAAAAGCTCGAGAATGTGCCCTCGTAGCCGAAGACAGGCGCGGGGGTTGAATAGGTCATCATCGAATAGGCGGTGATCGACGGTGTATTCTGGAAGACGGCGACATCTGAAATGTCTTCCCCCGTCGCACCGATAAACTCATCGAACTCGGTATTGATATAGCCGAGCGAATAGTCCCATCGGATGCTATCGCCCCCTTTGAAAAGGTCCTGACTGATCACCGCGTAGCCATCAACCTCAACCCCGAACAATGTTGCTTCTGCGGCGTTGGTGGTGATCCCGGCAAAGTTCTCGGCAATCCCATCGCCATCGGCATCGACGCCGATTGAACCAGGAATTTGTACATCCTCATAATCACTGAAAAAGCCCGAGATATTGAGGAACAGGCGGCCATCAAAATAGCTAAGCTTGGTCCCGACTTCATAGGTGGTGATTTCTTCGGGCTCAAACAGCAGGAACTCAAACTCATCATCGGGATCCGCAACGCCGTTGGTGCTGAGGCCAACCCCGTCGCCATCAAGGTCTGGAGCCGCGACGGTTGCGCCGCGTGGGTCAAACCCGCCCCCTTTGAAGCCCTGGGCATAGGATGCGTAAAAGGTCGTTTGCTCAGTCGGTTGCCAGGTGATGCTGGCGCGCGGATCAAATTCGCGGAAGGTCTCGTTACCCGTAAAGTCTGGCGTCGTGCTGAAAAACGGGATGAGTTCGGGCGGGGTGACCCCACCAAACGCAGGTGATGGCCCATTGATGGCAAGACGCTGAACGCTGGCGGTCCGCTCGTCATTCGTATAGCGCGCGCCGAACTCAAGCGTAATCGTGTCGGTCAGATCATAGGTGAAATTACCGAACACCGACCAGGTCTCGGTATTTACATCGCCAAAGGTGAAGGAGTTGAATACCGATGTCGTCGGCGGGATCAGCCCAAGTGCCACAAAAATCGGAGTGGAGGTGCCAAGCAGCACGTCAAACTCGTTCGACGCATCGGCATTAAGATAATAGACACCGCCAAGCGCGTTGAACCGATCGCCGTCATAGAGCACCTGAAATTCCTGGCTGAACTGATCGTTCAGATAGATCACCGGCACATCGACATCGACCAACGGCAGGCTGTCGAAATCAATCGGGGATGCACTTTCGTCATCGCGATAGCCGATAATGTTTTTCAGCGTGATCCGCTCTGTCACCTGCCATTCGGCAATCGCACTCACGCCGCGTGACACAACGCTCTGGATGGGGTTGTTAAGCCCGGCGCGCGTATCGAACACGTCCTCCAAAACCGGAAAGCCCGGAAAATCAAGCAGCCGGTGGCCCTGACGCGGGTCGGAATTGTCGTCTGTCCAATCCCCCGCGATCCGCAGCGAGAATGTCGAGGTTGGTTCCCACTCTACCGTCACGCGCCCGGCGAGAACATCACGCTGATAGTTTTCGATACCCTCGATGTTGAGATTGTCACCAAAACCGTTGCGGCGGAAATAACCGATTGTACCGCCAACCTGAAGGTCACCAATGCCCGAATCGACAAGAACCGGGATCCCGAATTTCCCGACGATATCGAACTGGCCGAAGGTGCCGCCCGTCGCGCGCACACCCGCTTCCAATTCATTGGTAAGGCGTCGGGTTACATATTTGACCGCGCCACCAATCGTGTTGCGGCCATATAGTGTCCCCTGTGGCCCGCGAAGCACCTCGATACGCTCGACATCATAGATATCAAGCAAAGCAGCCTGCGGGCGGTTCAAATAGATATCATCGATGTAGATGCCGACGCCCGCCTCGAACCCCGCAACCGGGTCCTGCTGACCCACACCACGGATGAAGGCGGTGATCGTTGTATTGGTCCCGCGTGACGTTTCCAGCGTGACGTTCGGCGTAATCGCCTCAATGTCGGTCAGATCCATCGCGCCGATGGCTTCGAGCTGGTCGCCGGAAAAAGAACTCACCGCGATGGGAACGTCGAGGATCGACTCAGTGCGGCGGCGCGCGGTCACGGTCATCGTTTCCATGGTGGAAATCGTATCGTCTTCGTCATCCGTTGGCACATCATCAGCCAGCGCGCGACCAGCCAGCCCGGTTGAAATGACAAGGGCGGCGGTACCGGCGAGCAACCACGTGCGCGCACAGGTCCTGTGAAAAAGACGGGCCTCTGGTGTCGTAAACATGTTGGTGTATCCCTCCCCATGAGCCGTTTTCGGCATTATTGCGAGCGTTCCACACGCGCCGGGCGTGGGGACAAACATCGCATTCAGGATGGATCGGTATCACGGGTCCGTGAAGCGCGGAATGACGCCTTCGCTCATAAAAAAAGGACATTTTCGCTCAAACGAAAGGCGGCGGCCTGATGGCGATAGGCGGTCGATTGTTAGGACTGTTTTTTCTGAAACTGCCGGGGGGTGATGTCATTCCAGGCCTTGAAGGCGCGGTTGAAGCTGCGCGGCTCTGCAAATCCAAGTGTTTCGGCCACGTCGCCCACGGGGTGCCCGGCAGCTAACATGGCGCGCGCTTGGGAATTGAGTGCCTGTTGCTTTAGATCACGAAATTGGAGCCCGTCCTCCGCTAAACGACGGCGCAGGGTGGCAACACTCATATGCATAACTGAGGCAACTTCGTCCTGGCCCACATGACCCTGGCCCGCCATGCGCGCCAGCACAGCACGAACATCTTTGGCAAATGCCGGATCCCGCTG
>JBCDDR010000150.1:0-6721 GCA_039180205.1 Pseudomonadota bacterium
ATGAGTCCTATGGCTCGGGCAGAGCCCGGCCCAGGTTGATAATCGCGATTGGCCGGGCTCGTCGGCAATGGCCCGGGCACCGGGCAATAAGACGTCAGCGACCAACACTGGCCTGACGCCTTTGACGAAATATCAAAAAGTTTTTCAGCTTCCAGTCCTAGTTTTTCAGCGAGCAGAAACGCTTCACACGTACCGATCATTGAAATGCCGAGCAGCATATTGTTGCAGATCTTTGCCGCCTGCCCTGCACCGGCGTTTCCGGCATGGATGACGGCTTTTCCCATAATGCCAAGCGCGGGTTCGGAAGCTTCAAACGAGTCAATTGCGCCCCCCACCATAAAGGTAAGCGTTCCGGCTTCCGCAGCGGCTGTCCCGCCTGAAACCGGCGCATCAACAGCGCGGCGGCCCGAAGAAATGGCATTTTCGCTGGCCTTTCGGGCGCTATCCACATCAATCGTGGAGCAATCTATCATCAGCGCACCAGCTGTGACATGATCAAGGATCTGATCATAAACGCCCAGCACATGTTCGCCCTTCGGAAGCATGGTCACAACCAGATCGGCGCCCTGTACGCAATGGACGACATCTTCCACGGCAACGCCCCCAGCGGTTGCAAACGTTGCCCGCGCATCGGCACTTAGGTCAAAGCCATAAACCGGATAGCCCGCTTCCACGAGGTTGACCGCCATTGGGCCGCCCATGTTTCCAAGCCCGATGAAAGCCACTTTCGACGGCATCGTCTGACTGCCTGACGTCATTTTCGTCTCCCCAAACATCTTTGTGTGCTTATAGAACTACCGCATTCGAGCCATGAAGCGGCTACCCGCCGAATACCAGGTCACCCCAGTGCGGTGTTTCGAAAAAGCGATCCAGGTCAGCGTCGGTCAACTCATCGAGCGATGCGGGGTCCCATTTCGGGGACTTGTCCTTGTCGATCAAAATAGCACGCACGCCTTCGTAAAAATCCTTGGCTGACTTGATCGCGCTGACGATCCGAAACTCCTGACGCATACATTCGTTGAAAGACATGCTGGCGCCAGATTTCATCGCGCGCATTGTCAGAGCGAGCGAAAGTGGCGATTTGGTTTCCAAAAGCGCCGACTGTTGTTTCGCCCATGCCGAACCCGTCGCAAGGTTTTCGATGATCGCCGAAACATCAGTACCCGCAAGAAATTGATCGACCTCATTTGAAATCGCAGGGTAGTCGGCGGCACCTGCGTCCCCGGAAAACTGTCCGATAATTGTGTCAACGGCGGCCCCGTTTGGAAGGTGAGCGCCCGCGAGGGTTTCGATCAGCTTCCCTAAATCCTGCGCAGGCACGAAGCTGTTGGCCACACCCAGATGGAGGCAATCGGCCGCTTTTAATCTCGCGCCCGTCAACGCGAGATACATGCCACTTTCCCCCGGCAAGCGCGGCATGAAGTAAGTCCCTCCCACATCAGGGATCAGGCCCAGGCCGGTTTCCGGCATCGCAAACATCGTTGCCTCGGTCGCAATTCGATGGCTGCCGTGAACCGAAAGACCAACCCCGCCGCCCATGACGATACCGTCTATAAGCGCGATGTAAGGCTTTGGAAAATGATGAATAAGTGAATTCAACCGATATTCGTCTGCGAAAAACTCTTCATAGGCCGGTTCACCCGCAAGCCCGGCCTTGCGCATCGCCACGACGTCGCCACCGGCACAAAAGGCACGATCCCCGGCGCCGTCGATGACAACCGCTTCAACATCCTTGGCGTCAGCCCAGATTTGCAATTGCAAGCGGATAACGACACACATTTCCCGCGTGAGGGCGTTGAGTGCCTTCGGCCGATTTAGCGTGATACGGCCGAGCGAGCCCATCCGCTGAAATATAACATCATCGTCCATCGTCACCCCTTTTGTATGACTATTTTTTACGCCCGATTACCCCTTCAGGAGTTCGCGAGCGACCACAACGCGCATGATTTGATTCGTACCTTCGAGGATTTGATGCACCCGCAAATCGCGCACAATCCGCTCGATTGGGTAATCCATCAGATATCCATAACCACCGAATAACTGGAGCGCATCATTGGCAACGCGCGAGCCTGTATCGGTCGCAAACCGCTTGGCCATCGCCGCCGCAGCGGTCTTATCCGCTGCGTTGCTACTCACCTTATACGCCGCATCATAAAGCAGCGCGCGCGCCGCCGAGAGCTCGGTTGTCATATCCGCCAGCATAAACTGGGTATTCTGAAAATCCGCGATCGCGCGGCCAAACTGCTTACGGTCTCGCGTATAGGCAATCGCCTCGTCGAGACAGCGCTGAGCGCCGCCGAGAGAACAGGCACCGATGTTGAGCCTCCCCCCGTCGAGCCCTGACATCGCAATTTTGAACCCCTCGCCTTCAGCCCCAATCCGGTTTGCTACCGGCACCCTGCACTCATCGAACATGACCATTGCGGTCGGTTGCGAGTGCCAGCCGAGCTTTCGTTCATTCGCACCAAAGCTGAGGCCCGGTGTATCTTTTTCAACAAGGATGCAGCTGATGCCTGCGGCCCCTTCCCCACCGGTTCGCACCATCACGACATAGACATCACTCGCTCCGGCCCCTGAAATGAATGCCTTCGACCCATTTAGCACATAGTCGTCGCCGTCCCGTCGGGCTGACGTTCGGAGGGAGGCAGCATCGGACCCCGCCCCAGGCTCGGTCAAACAATAGCTCGCGATCATATCCATGGAGACGAGATCGGGCACAACCTGCGAAGAAAGCTCGGGCGCGCCAAATCGATCAATCATCCAGGCCGCCATGTTGTGGATCGACAAGAACGCTGATGTTGAGGGGCAACCATAGGCCATCGCTTCGATCACCAGCGCCGCCTCGACCCGGCCCAATCCGATACCGCCGTTCGTTTCACTCACATAGATCCCGCCAAAGCCAAGTTCAGCCGCTTCCTTCAAAACATCGCGGGGAAAGATATGGTCTTCGTCCCATTTCGCAGCGTTCGGCGTCACCCGGTCAGCGGTGAAGCGGTCGGCGGTCTCTTTGATCAGAGTTTGATCGTCGGTCAATTGCACGGCAGCGTGGCTCCTTACTGTGCTTTCCAACCCAGCCCATTCCATAAGCTGTCAGCGGCAGATTTGTGAGAGATGGCTTTACGGCTGTGCGATTAAAAATGCAAAGCCTCAAAGCACTTCTTTATCTCGGACATAATTTCGAATTCGGGATCGGGGCCTTCCTCATCTCAGAACACGCACAGGTCTGGTAAAGCGTTTCCTGGTCAGGCAGTATCTGAGGCACTCATGCCCGGTGATGAAGGATTACATCATGATCGATCTCTATACGTCTCCAACGCCAAATGGCTGGAAAGCCTCGATCACACTCGAAGAGCTTGCGCTGGACTATCAGGTGCACACGATTGATCTGATGAAGGCCGAACAAAAAAGCCCAGACTTTCTGGCGATGAACCCAAACGGCCGCATCCCCGTGATTGTTGATCGAGACGCCGATAACTTCACTGTTTTTGAAAGCGGTGCGATCATGGTGTATCTCGCGGAAAAAGCGGGCAAGCTGTTACCTTCGGATGTGAAGGGCCGTTCACAGGTGATGCAATGGTTGATGTTTCAGATGGGCGGTGTTGGCCCCATGATGGGTCAGGCAAACGTCTTTTACCGCTATTTCCCTGAAAAGATCCAACCGGCGATTGATCGGTATCAGGGCGAAGTAAAGCGTCTGTTGGGTGTGCTCGATCAACATCTGGCGGACCGGGAATTTCTGGCCGGCGCATATTCGATCGCCGATATCGCGAACTGGTCATGGGCACGTACCCACAAATGGTCGGGGGTAGCGATTGATGACCTGCCAAACCTACAAAGATGGATCGATCAGCTTGCCGAACGTCCGGCCTGCGCCAAAGGCATCAAGGTGCCGGTTTCAATGGCGGACCTATTGAAAGATGAAAGCGATGCGGCGAAGACGTTCGCCAAGAATGCGCGATCAATCGTTGAAATGGGCGGCAAGGACTAGTCGTTTCGAGATTTGGTCATGATTGGCGATCAAGTCCACCCGGACGCGCATAGATATCGAGCCTTATCGTGATCTCCTGGCCGACCCATGATGCATCGGGGTCGGAGTCTGCCCCAATGCCGTACGCAAGCCGGTCGATCGGCAGTTCCGCAACGACATGGGTGAAACCATCGGCGTCATTAAGCGTGAAATCAAACTCAACGGGAAGCGCCTTCCCTCGCAATGTAAGCAGACCGAGCATGTGGTAGCTGCCTTCATCTGTCCGGCTGATCATGGTTGAGGTGAATAGGCCGGTTGGTGTGGCATCAACATTAAACCAATCAGCTTTCGGCAATGTGCCATCATACAAGCTGTTTCCGGTAGAGGCGGATGCAAGATCAAATGTGACTGAGATTTCAGTGGCATCCAGATTGGTATCTTCAAAAGCGATGTCCGCATTCCATAGCGCAAACGTTCCGGAAAATTCATTGCCCGCATGGATGCCCGAAAACTGGACAGAAGAACGGCCATAATCGACACCATAGCCGCTTGAAGCGACCGGTTCGCGCGCTTCAGACGCGTTCGGTACCGCTGGAGATACAGAAAACATATTCAGCATAACCACACCTGAGGCGAGACCCAGCATAACCATAACGGGCTGCCACACGGTCCGAAACCACATGCGCGGTAGCAGGTTTATGCCCTCAGCAATCCTGTGTTTGAAAACCGCAGCCGTATGCCCAGCAATCGTCAAAGCGAACGCAAGCGATAAATAAAAGTGCACGTTTCGGGCGAGGTCCTGGACCATCTTGTTTCCGGTCAGGCCAGGAATATGGGGCCACTCAAACCAGCCATAGACAATCGTTGGCAGACCATAAACGCTCGCCGATACCATCACCCATCCGGTGAATGGCATGCCAAGCATGAACCCATAAAAGCCCCAGTGACCAAGCTTCGCCGCTTTTCTTTCAAAACCCACCATGCTGTCCGGCAGGCCGGGTTGTGGGCGGACAAGCTTGATTGTTAGCCGGGCTGCGGCGGCAAGCAGTAACAACACACCCCCTGCCTTGTGCCACTGAAACATATTGAATGTGAGGCTGTCGCCCAGTCCCTTGTAGTTCACCATCAGATAACCCGAGGCAAGCATGAGAAGGAAAGAGAGTGCCATCGTCCAATGAAGCGCGACCGCAAATGTCGAATAGCGGTCGGGCCTTGTTGGGCTGGTTTCAACATGAGTGGCCATGGCACCCTCCTCAGCTTTCTTGATCACCTAAGGGTCCTGACCCTGAGGATCTCATTTTGCCTTAAGGAATTCGGTTTCGATCTCAAGGACGACTTCATCACCGATGTTTGGCACATAAGCCGTCATCCCAAAATCCGACCGTTTGAAGCTTGTTCTCCCCGAAAAGCCGACTGCGGGCACACCGGCAAACGGATGCTTTTCCGAGAAGCCGCGCAAGGTAACTTCCATTTCAATCGGCTTGGTGACACCGAGGAAGGTTAGGTCGCCTTTGACAATGCCCGTTTCGTCGTCCTTGATGTCGATGTCGGTAGAAACAAATTTTATCTCGGGATGCGCGTCTGCGTTGAACCATTGTTTTGAGTTCACAAGAGTTGCGTCAAAGTCTTCTTTCGCCACATAGGGAAATTGAGTTTTGACCGATTTAGGATCAACCGTGACTGACATTTTCGACTTTTCAGGGTTTTGCGGGTCGAAATAAAGGTCTGTTTCAAAGTTCGCGAAGCGCGCCTTGTAGAGCGACAGGCCAAAGTGGCTCACACCCCAGACGATGCTGGAATGCGCCAGATCCATTTCATACTTCCCTGCTGGTAACTCCGAGACGTCAGCCTGCACTGGCGCCATAAGGGGTAGAAAAAGGGCAGCCGCGAGGGCGGCCGTTCGAATGCTGTTTTTGAAGTTGGTCATAGGGAACTCCTTTTTGTTCTGAATGCGATCCAAGGACCTTGGGTTGATATGAAACTGTAACGGCCACTTGCGAGGTCCAAGTTTTATCCTCCTGGTCGTCTCCTCGATTGGATAAAAAAACCGGCCCTCGACTGGGGTGTGATGTTGGCTAACCCCATGGCGAAGCTACAAATAGCTTATTCACTGAAAGGGAACAATTATACGTCTGTGAATTTCATTGTTCTCCAAATGGAGACAAATATAGGCTTGGATTTGTCGTCTGATCACCCGAGCCCAACAAAAAAGCCGACCCGCCGCTGCGGATCGACCTCTTGTCTCGATCGTAGTCGCTGGATCGATTATGCCCGGCGGCGTGCAATTCCAAGACCAGCAAGCCCAAACGCGAAGAGCGACAGAATTGCGGGCGCGGGAACATCAACCGACGGCGTATCAAGATCGGCAGTAAACGAGATGCCAAAGCTATCGCCGACAGCCAGTCCGGTCAGGTCGATGGTGAAAATCGGCGTGCCAAAACCAACGTCACCAATATCAACACCGAAGGGCTCAGCGGGATCGAAGGTGATCGACAGTGTCGTCAGCGTTTGTTCGACAATCGCGTCAGTGCCGCCAATCGTCGTGACTTCACCAGGAATATTGAAGGTTGCACCGTCAAGCTCAATCAGAAGCGAAACGATATCGTCAACGGCAAAGTTCGCAACGGCAGAGCTGAATTCAACGTCGGGTCCATCATCGAGATCACCGTCTTCGACGACGAGGAAGCCCGAGGCGGTTTCTTCGTTGAAAATTGAGAAATCAACGGCAGCAACCCCAATGCCCGAAAAGGTATC
>JBCDDR010000151.1:0-6718 GCA_039180205.1 Pseudomonadota bacterium
CCTTGACGGTGTAAAGGCCGCTTGCAAACCAAAGGCCCAAAGCCACAAGTATAAATACAAGAAGAGCCTTGCCGCCGCCTAAACCACCGGGCAATCCGCCACGCAGCTTTTCCTGCCCCTTACGGATTAAATCATCAAAATTTGGCGGTTGGTTGGGGCGACGCGGGCCGCCACCGCCGCCACTGCCGTTCCCCCACGGATTTTTTGGCGGCCCCTTGGGACCACCAGAACCGCCGCCGCCCGACCAGGGGCCACCATCTTGATTATTCTGCCAAGGCATAAACAATGCTCTCCAAAAAAGCTGAGGTCCCCTAAAAGACCATAACCAAAACCCGTAAAATCGTGAAATGTGCCGAATTCGGACGGATGTAATTGTTGTATATACGTATGCGCGGTTTATCTGCAACGGTATGCGGCAATTTCAGCGATGTTCATTTTGCGTAGTGGCAATCGAATAAAGGCTTCGCGAAGTCCATTGCAATGAACGAGGGTAGTTATCGATGGCAATTTTTGGCAAACGGCGAGGGCAAAAGGAGGGAACGACCGAAACGTCAGGGAAGTCGCCGGCACCTGATGCCATCAAGGCGATTCTGAGCGAATTCCAGCACCCCGCCCATTCAAAAAAATTACCCGACAGCGGTGCGGTCGCGTCGCTCTTTGCGGACGATGCCGGTATCCGGATCATTCTTGATATGCAGTTGGAGTTGGACGAGACACGTGACACTGCATTTGCAAAGGCGGTTGAACAACGGCTGACCGAGGCGTTTCCTGATCATCCGGCGCGCGTGGCAGTGACCGGAGAGCGAAGACCCACCAAAGCCGCGCCACGCCCTGCAAATCCGCAAGCAAAGCCTGGGCCAGGTCCGCGCCAGAATGAGGGGGCGCTTCAAGGCATTCGCGATGTGAAACATGTCATAGCGGTTGCCAGTGGAAAGGGCGGCGTTGGCAAATCTACGACTTCGGTCAATCTGGCCGTCGCTTTGGCAGCGCTGGGGCAGCGCGTTGGGCTTTTGGATGCCGACATCTATGGCCCATCGATTCCATTGATGATGGGAACCCAGGGAACGCGGCCCAAAAGTCAAAACAAACGCTGGTCGCCAATTATGGCGCACGGTCTCTCCACGATGTCGATCGGTTCGCTCACCGACCCTGATACAGCGATGATCTGGCGCGGGCCGATGGCGACAGGGGCATTGCTACAGATGATGCGCGATGTCGACTGGGGCGCACTTGATGTGTTGGTGGTCGATATGCCTCCCGGCACTGGTGACATCCAATTGAGCCTTGCCCAGCGGGCGCCACTTGCTGGGGCCGTTGTTGTATCAACCCCCCAGGACCTCGCCCTGATCGACGTGAAAAAAGCAATCGCCATGTTTGGCCAGGTCAGTGTTCCTATCCTCGGTATGATTGAGAATATGAGCACCTTTATCTGCCCCCATTGCGGTGAACCAAGCGCCATTTTTGGTGAAGGCGGTGCGATCGCTGCCGCGAAAGACCTCGACATTGATGTGCTTGGGGCCATTCCGCTCACGATGGCTCTGCGCGAAACATCCGATGCGGGCACCCCTCTGCTCGCCGGAGACACCAACGGCCCAGTCGCGCAAGCCTATCTGACCGCGGCCGCGGCACTCCTAGATGCCATTCCCGGTGCCCAACAAACCCCACCAACAATTCGGTTTGAGTGATTTGAGCACTTGAATATCGCAAGGCATTATATATCTGATTGATATAATAGAGGTGGAGGGTGGATAGGTAAAGCCATGGCACGGTATAAAAATAACTCAGAACTCGTCTATGCGGCACGCAGCAAATCGATGCTGGCCGCTTATCTGCTCTGGTTTTTTCTGGGAACGCTCGGGCTTCACCGCATGTATCTTGAGCGCTGGATAAGTGGTATTCTCATGCTTCTATTCACTGCAGTTGGTAGTGCCCTCACCTTTCTACTGGTTGGGTTTTTGCCGCTGATCCTTGTGGGCATATGGTGGGTTCTCGATGGAATTTTGACCTTTATGATGGTCGAACGGTTTAACGAGCGCCTCGCACGAAATCTTTAACCTGCCGAGCCTGTTGCAGACCCTTCGCGCCTTTCAAGTTTGCGGAAAACAAGTGCGGGGGTGGTTGGCGTCGCCGCAACCTTCGTCCGGGAGCGCTCGATCCATTCACTTTCGGAAAAAGCCGGAAACCAGGTATCGCCCTCGACCTTCATGTCGATCTCGGTCACATAAAGCCGCCCCGTCCTGGGCGCTAACTGGCGATAGACCTCCGCACCGCCAATTACACAAATCTCGCTCGCTCCCTCGCCTTCAGCCAGAGCGATGGCTTTCTCGATATCATTGACGATTTGCACACCATCTTCCGCCGCAAAACCTTCGTTTGTGGTGAGCACAATATTGAGTCTGCCGGGCAGAGCGCGGCCAATCGACTGATAGGTCCTGCGCCCCATAATGATTGGCTTGCCCATCGTGACAGTCTTGAAATGTTTCAGGTCAGCAGGGAGGTGCCAGGGCATGGCGCCATCTTTTCCAATCACCTGATCATGGGCATAAGCGACCACCATGGCGATTGTTGGCGACGCAACTTCGAGGGCCTTCTTTTCTACCATTGTCATTGAAACCGCTCCGCATGGTAGGCGACGTGATCCTCCACAAAGCTCGCGATGAAGTAATAGCTGTGATCATACCCAGGCTGACGGCGCAGGGTGAGCGGGATATCCGCTTTTTGGCAGGCAGCCTCCAGCGCATCGGGTTTTAACTGTTCATCCAAGAATTCATCTGCCAGACCCTGATCGACCAGAATATGCTCAACGCTTGCCCCATCTTCGATCAGCGCGCAGGCGTCATAGGCGCGCCAGTGGAGTTGATCATCGCCTAGATATCCGCTGAACGCCCTTTGTCCCCACCGGCATGCCATCGGATTTGCAATGGGCGCAAAAGCCGACACACTATTGAACCTATCAGTGCTGAGCGCGAGCGTTAACGCGCCATGCCCTCCCATAGAATGCCCGGTTATGGCGACCTTCTCCGCATCGATCGCCTTATTCTCGGCGACAAGCGGCAAGACATCGTCGAGAATATAACTGCGCATCTGATAATGTTTCTCCCACGGCGCGACCGTTGCATCCACATAGAAGCCTGCACCCGCGCCGAAATCATAGGTTTCATCTTCCCCCGGAATGCTGACATCACGTGGAGACGTATCGGGTGCCAGAAACGCAATCCCATGTTTTGCGCACGAGCGTTGGGCACCAGCCTTTGTCACCACATTCTCCCAGTTGCACGTTAGCCCTGAAAGATAAACCAACAAGGGAACCGGCGCTGTCATCGCCTGTGGCGGCAAGTAAAGCGCAAACTCCATATCGCATCGGGTGGAAGACGCGTGATGCTTATAGACCAATTGCCGCCCACCAAACGAGGTCCAGTCGTGGATGATCTCCATTAAAAGGTTACCACCGACCGGATGGAGGCGCCGCTGTGCATCAGATCGAAGCCCTTATTGATTTCCTGAAGCGGCATCACATGGGTGATCAGGTCATCGATATTAAGCTTTCCGTCCATATACCAGTCAACAATCCGGGGGACGCCTGTGCGGCCTTTCACGCCTCCAAAAGCCGACCCTTTCCAAACCCGCCCCGTGACGAGCTGAAAGGGTCTCGTTGCAATTTCCTCGCCTGCCCCGGCAACCCCGATGATGATGCTTTCGCCCCAGCCTTTATGACAACATTCGAGCGCCTGACGCATAACGTCGGTCTTGCCAATACATTCGAAACTGTAATCGACCCCGCCATCGGTGAGATCAACGATCGCCCCAACAATGTCGTCTACCTCTTTTGGATTGAGGAAATCAGTCATTCCAAACCGCTCAGCCAACGCCCTTTTGTCGGCATTGATATCAACGCCGATGATGCGATCCGCCCCAACCATACGCGCCGCTTGAATGACATTGAGGCCGATCCCGCCAAGCCCAAAGACCGCAACGTTCGATCCGGGTTCCACCTTGGCGGTATTGATGACGGCGCCGACACCGGTCGTCACGCCGCAGCCGATGTAACAGACCTTTTCAAAGGGCGCATCTTCGCGGATTTTGGCCAGGGCGATTTCGGGTACAACCGTGAAATTCGAGAATGTTGACGTTCCCATATAGTGATGGAGCCGTTGATCGCCCATGCTGAACCGCGAGGTGCCATCCGGCATAAGCCCCTGGCCCTGAGTCGCGCGGATCCGCTGGCAAAGATTGGTTTTGCCCGACAGGCAGAATTTACATGTGCGACACTCGGGCGTGTAGAGTGGGATGACATGATCACCCACAGCAACCGAGGAAACGTCTGGTCCGCACTCAACAACCACACCGGCGCCCTCATGGCCCAGGATCGAGGGGAATAATCCTTCGGGATCACGCCCGGAAAGCGTATATGCATCGGTATGGCAGAGCCCCGTTGCCTTGATCTCTACCAGAACCTCTCCCGCGCGTGGCCCATCAAGCGTAATCGTCTCGATGCTCAGCGGTTTTGCAGGTTCGAAAGCAACAGCAGCTCGGGTTTCCATCAAAAATTCCTGATCAACAATCCACACGTGGCGAACTGATATTGCAGAACGATGCGATCACGTCCACAACGGGAGCAAGAAATCCTCGGCATGGGATTGTAGATGAAAACCGATATGTATTCGCGAATTAATCGCCCCGATTGGGCGAGACTGATCGCCATCGCGGCAAACGAGGTGAAGGACGAGGTGGGCGAGGGCGCTGTTGCCGATTACATTCCCGCACTTGCGAACGTGGACCCCAATCAGTTCGCATTGTCACTGTCACTCGTCGATGGGCGTACATTTCATACCGGGGCGACCGGAACGCGGTTTTCCATCCAGTCGATTTCCAAAGTTTTCACGTTAACGACCGCGCTCAACTATGCTGGTGGCAATCTTTGGGACGTTGTCGGTCGCGAACCTTCGGGCACCGGATTTAACTCAATTGTGCAACTTGAGCGGGAAAATGGCATCCCCCGCAATCCTTTTATCAATGCCGGTGCCATCGTCACGACCGACCAATTGGTTTCCTCATGCGAAAATGAGGATCCGATTGATAAACTTTTGGCGTTGGTCAAGGACGCTACAAGCGATCGCAACATCGGGATTGATGGCGAAGTTGCGCGCTCAGAACGCGAATGGGGAGCCCGTAACCGAAGTCTCGCCTACTTTATGAAAAGTTTTGGGGTGATGACCAACGACATCGAAACGGTGTTGTGGACCTATTTTCAGCAGTGCGCGATTGCGATGACCACGTCGCAACTTTCGCGGGCTGGTTTGTTTCTGGCTGCAAACGGTGTCGATCCTGTTTCGGGAAATGTCATCACCACGGCAGATCGGGTTGCCCGGATCAACGCGCTCATGCTCACGTGTGGTCATTATGACATGAGCGGAGATTTTGCGTTTCGTGTCGGCATCCCCGGCAAGTCGGGCGTGGGCGGTGGTATTCTTGCGATTGTGCCTGGGCTCGGCTCCTTCGCCGTTTGGTCGCCTGCGCTCAATAAATTTGGCAACAGCCATGCCGGTACACTGGCCCTTGAAATCCTGTCCCACGAGGCCGGGCTATCGGTGTTCCTCGACCCGAGCCGATAGTCAAAAAGACCGGTTGGGATAAACGAGAACGTCCCCGCGCTGGCTTTCGGTTTTGAGCGCCTAGCGCCGCCGCCCCCTCAGGTTAATACCTACGAGTGATAATCCGAAGATTCCGAGCATCGCAGGCGCGGGCACTTCGTTAACATCGTCGGCAAGGGCGAACTGGAGAAAGTCAAAGCTTACTGCTGTTTGATTTGCGGTTGGTGAAATAGAGACCGAGCTCAGCGGTGTGTCGAACGACGAAAATCCGATGAAAAGCGGGCCCGCATTTTGACCGCCAACGATCTGCGCTTCATCAGACGTTATCGTTAGCGTTTCGCCACCTGCGAGGACCTCAAGGCTGATCGGCAACGGGGCCGCATCGAGAAAATCGATGCCAAAGCCGATGATCGGCGAGGCAAAATCGAAAACAAGCGCATCTGTCGCCTGAAAATTCTGAATGTTCAGACTATTGGTGCCTTCCGAGATGCGGGCTGGCGGCGGCGTGGTCGAAAGTGCGGTATCTACCCCTGTAATCGTCACGCCCGATGGCAGTGTGACGACATCATCGACGATCGTGATCGTATCGAGGCTTTCAGAAATGATCGGTTCAAAAAGACCCTGGAAGCTCGCGCGGTCTGTGATCAGCGTCGGCGCAGCGCTTGCCCCGGGCATGTTGATGAGTAGGCCTGTTGAAAAGATGGTTCCCAACAGAACCCCGGTGAATGTATTCCCAAAACGCATCCAAAATCTCCCAAACGCAAAGGTCGTAAACCGCTGTCGGGGTATCAGCACATCGCGTGCCAGTTTTGAAAATAACAGAAGAACCAAAGGGTTAGGTTTCTGTGCCGTCTGAAAGTCAGGCGGAGTGTAAGGAAACCCGTCGGCGACTGTCCCAGATTGGATCGAGCCTTGTGATCGGTTTCGGTGGCTCTATTGAAATGTATTATTGGGGTGCGGTAGCGGTGGAGTCCCCGTCGGCCAGATAATCAAATACCAGGTTCGTCATGGCAGCGACCCCGACTTTGAGTGCGCGTTCGTCAATGTCAAACCGAGGGGAATGGTTGGGAACGGCGCGCTCGGGCGTGACACCTGGCTTGTTGATGCCAATGAAATAAAAGAGTCCC
>JBCDDR010000152.1:0-6606 GCA_039180205.1 Pseudomonadota bacterium
GTGGCGGGCCTCGATTTTCCTGATGATCGTTTGGCGGACTTCGGATTTCCCGACGTGGTCTTGGCCACGCGCGCCTTTGGCTCCGCCTTTGGTTTGCGCTTAGCGGTCGCCTTTTTCGGCTTCACCCCGGCGCTACGGTTGCTTATCGAGCTTGAGCCTGCCAACGCAAATGTCTTTCCTGAGAGCGGGTTAAACACCAATATTATGGTAAACTATCAATTGGCCTTGTCGTGATCAATCTCATTAGACGTTAGGCTCTGTGAAAAAGGAGGCTGCAATTCTAGGTTCGAGCATATTGCGGGGTTTAGGCCCCATCACCATCGGAGCGATGATGTTGAGCATGGGGTCATTGTTTTTCGGGTTCGAAGCAGGGGCGTTGGACCCCACGGAGAAGGACGCACCTTCTCTTTTGCTAGGCAGCGGACGGAGCGACTGGCAATGCACGAATGGTCAGATCAACCGAACCGTCTCGCTGATCATAACCCTGGAGAAGAACCCCGTTTGCGCCGTCTGGTACGACAAGCGCGACGAGGGCAAGGGGCGGAAGATGCTATGGTCAGCCGCCAACGATCCCGCATACTGTACGCCAAAGGCGGGCGCGTTTTTGGAAAAACTCACACGTATGGGCTGGGCGTGTCGGCTCGATGATACGGTTCAGAAAGACGCGCTGGACTGAATATCAAGCCGAAGCAGTTTGCGAATCCGGGTCCAACCGGTACCCACCGGCTTCGGTCACAAGAATTTTTGCGTTTGAAGGATCGGCCTCGATCTTTTGGCGCAATCGATAGACATGCGTTTCCAGCGTATGCGTCGTTACCGCTGCGTTATACCCCCAGACTTCCGTCAAAAGGGTCTCCCTGCCCACGGGCTTCTCCCCGGCACGATAGAGAAACTTCAAAATCGCCGTTTCTTTTTCAGTCAACCGGATCTTTTTGTTGTCGGCTTCATGCAGCAATAGCTTAACAGCAGGCTTGAACTGGTAAGGGCCAATCGTGAATACCGCATCCTCGCTTTGTTCATGCTGGCGCAGCTGAGCGCGTATCCGTGCGAGAAGCACACCAAACCGAAAAGGCTTGGTGACATAGTCGTTAGCGCCTGATTCAAGACCCAAAATCGTATCGGCATCACTTTCAAGCCCGGTCAGCAAAATGACCGGCACTTTGACTCCGGCGCGCCGCATCATCCGGCACACTTCACGTCCGTCAAGGTCGGGAAGGTTGACATCGAGCAAAACGAGATCGGGGTTTATGCTCTTTGGCCTGGGCCAGGCCATCCGCGCCATTGGCGGCCTCGACGGTTTCAAAATCTTCATGCATGACGATCTGGTCCACGAGCGAGGCCCGTAGTTCGTCATCATCATCCACCAACAAAATGGTCTTGTTCGTTGCCATTGTTTGCCTCTCTGCCGAATACTGTTCAGTGTCAAGCAACTCAGTATCTGGGTAACAGTTACCACACAGATCGGAAAGTGTTTCCATTTTTCCCAGATACTTGTATCGCCTCGTTGTGATCAGCCTTCGAATTGGGAAGTGATCCGAAAATGGCAATGATCTTTAGGTTTTTGCAATATGGCAGACACAAAGCGTTCACGCCGCCGTGTAGATCGGATTTTGGATGAATGGCGTCGTTCTCAGATAGTTAGACTGGTCGGTCGAAGCCAGCATTATGCGGCTGTTCCGGCCGATTTGTTATCGACTGATCGATGGCAGGAACTGCTTTCCTTGTCCGAAAATCAGCCGTTTCTTCTCGTGAGTGCCCGGCGCGCCGCGGTTTTGAAGGTGAAGGCTGGTGGGGAAAGGGCGGTTGGAATTGCCGTAGGACGCGATCGTTCGGCCGCCACATTAATCGCAATCGCGGACCCTGAGCGTGATCTCGCCACCCCAATGAAAGGCCCCTTTGAAACCATTACCTTTGGCGAAGACCAGGCGTTGTTTGACGATGCACTCACCTGTATGAAGCGAATTAGCCGGTTACCCGCTCTTTTATTACTCCCGTTAAACGGCGCGGAATGTGTCCCTGAAATCGATTTCCTGCTCTCCGCATCTCACGAGGATGTGAACATATACCTCACGTCAGCGACCCCCGTTGAAGAAGTCGTACGCGCGCATGTTCCGCTTGCGGCGAGCCCCAACACCCAGCTGGCCATCTTCCGCGGGCAACAAAACGGTACCGATCACCTCGCGATCTTGGTCGGCGATGTCGCGCGGGCCGCAGGGCGCGGCGACCCGATCCTGACCCGTCTCCATTCGGAGTGCCTGACGGGTGACCTGCTTGGCTCGCTCAAATGCGATTGTGGTGACCAGCTCCGCGGTGCGCTTGCAGCGCTGTCTGAGGAAGGGGTGGGGGTGCTTATGTATCTCGCTCAGGAAGGGCGTGGCATCGGGCTCACCAATAAAATGCGCGCCTACAGTTTACAGGACCAGGGTTTTGACACCGTTGAAGCCAATCTGCGACTTGGGTTTGATGATGACGAGCGCGATTTCAAAATTGCCGCCGAAATTCTGAAAACCCTGGGCGTGAACCGCATCAAACTGATGACCAACAACCCGCAAAAGGTCGAGGTCCTCCAGGCGCACGGTATCGAGATCACCGAAAGGGTTGAGCACAAGTTCGCAGCAAACCCGCATAATGAGCTTTACCTACAAATCAAAAAAGAAAAGTCAGGCCATTTCCTGTGAAGCCGGGCTTCGGTTTGCCCCCCCTTCCCCGCACGACCACGGTAAGCGGGCGCTTTTTGCCGTCTTTCCCGGCGGGTTTTGCCGGACGGGCGAGCCGCCGGACAGATCGCCTTTCCTCCAATCACAACACCTCGGATCGTCCAAGCAACCAAATTTTTTGACTTTCCAATAGCTTAGCTGATCACAGCCAGCTTTACCGCCGTAACCCATGTCTTCTTATGAATTGGCCCGGGGCTTGCAGTTCACCTTCTTAGTTTTTTGTGATGACCGGACCCCTCAATATGGCAGATCTTTCTTCGGCTTCCATTCAAATGGCGCCCCAGAACACCAGGACCCAGACCGTTTCCCGGTTTCACGATGGGCGTATGGATATTGAATCGCTTTCCGGGCACGATCGGCGAGGGGGAGGAGAGAAAGGCAAAGGCTGGTCTTTTTGGGACTATGTCGATGTGATCAACCCACTCCAGCATATCCCGATTGTCAATCAAGCCTATCGCGCGATAACCGGCGACACGATACGCAAAGATACGCAGATGATGGGAGACGGGCTTTATGCCGCCGCCCTCACCGGGATAGGCGGCGTTGGCTTGCTTGCGGTTGGCGCATTGGCACCGAAAGCCGTGGCCATGGCCGGGTCACTTGCCGCGCACGCGTTCAAAGGGCGCGAAACCCCCATTGAGGAAGAGGCGAGCAACCTGGTCGCCAATGTGGCATCGCCCGCTATGCCGCACGCCGTCGGAGACCGGGCAACCTCACCGGCAACTGCATTCATGGAGAGAGCGCAACCCTTGCAGATCACCACCGAAGTTGACCGGCTCGATGCCCGCGCGCTCGCCGCGATCCGTGGCTCGTTGCCGCCAGAGCTTGCCGCGCAAATTCCCGATGCGCCGAAAGAGCCCGATGTAGCGAAACAGAATGCATCCGATGATGACAGCGTTTCGCCTCATGAAGCAACTCAGGTGCCCGCTCGCCAGCCCGCCGATGTTGTGACAGCACGCTATTCAGACGCGATGTCGATGATGCAGGCGAATCTCGCCAAGTATCAGGCGGCCCGCGCGGCCGAGATCGGTCATCGCCAAACCGGTATTCCTAACGATAGTGCGGAGGCCAATCGCCGGAGCACGGGCGACTGGACCGACTGAACGCAGAGGGTCAGGACCCATTGATTCTGTTCTGGGACCGAGGCGTTCGAATTCACTTCAGCCCTTCAACAACCAGATTATGGGCGACCCTATCCACGTATACCGGCACATCAAAGGTCTTTTCCATAATCAGCTGACCGGAGTCTTTGTCGAAGATGCGCGCGCGCGCAATGTTCGTATAGAGTCGTTTTTCGGTGGCCGTTCCTTCAGAACTCTTCACCGTCTCCGCTTTGACTGGAACAAGAAAGAGCAGCGCTTGCGCCCGATAGCTCCAGTCGGGATCAGGTCTCAAACGCGCAGCGTCAACGGGTCCGACTTCAAGCCCGCCGATTTGATCGACATTCAGAAAATCAACCGTAAATTCGGTCCCGGTAAAGGGGCGCATACGCAATTCTCCAGGCTTTCCACGATTGATCTTTGCGACACGCTCCCTTTCGTCGGCATAGGGATTCGCGGGGAACGAAGTTTTGAAAGGGGTTGGCCGCTCGATCCTGAGCGGGAATTCCTGGGCGCTTGGATTATAGCCCTTGAATTCGGCCTCGACCAGCATGGTGAAGGGTTGTGACGGTTCAAGGCTCTGATAAAACGCATCGAGGATCTTGCGGCGATCCGCCTGCGTAAACCGTGGTCCTGTATTCACATCGCTCTGAACAAGCTGTTCAGCATCATAGGCGGGCCCACCAGCGATCTTGTGCCACATCATCGACATGACGTCGGCGGATGGATTGAGGCGACCGCCTTCCGCCATCGAGCGCACGGTTCCCTCAGCCAGCCTGGTATCAAGCGCCAACAGTAGTCGGTTCCGCCGGTCCATCACCTCCACCTTGAGAACCTGGCCGTAGATCCGCCTTTCAGAGCCGTCGATGTAGGGCACTTTGGGCGCCATAAGCGGACGATACTGGAACCGCACCTTAACGCGGGGCGGGTAACCGACCCTGGCCACAAAGGCCCGCGCCTCGGCTTCGCTCATCGGCCAGAAAACAAATTCATTATGGTTGATAAAGTGAAGCTGGTATTCGCCCGCGAGGATTTTCTGCGCGAATTTATCTCTGCGACTCGCACCATGTCTGATCGGCACAGAGGACGCACCGCTGAACAGGGGCAAAAAGAAACCGCCAACGCTTGAATCATAAGCGCTCATCTGCACTTCCATGCGAAAGACATAGGTATCATTCTGCGGGTTGATCGAGGAAAGATCGCTTTCGATCTTGCGTACAAGATCACTGTAGACCCGGTCGCGCTTGCTGGCCCTGGCGCGAACGTAGGGCCTGCTGTTCCGGACGAAATGATCAACATTGGGGTTAACGCCGGTCAGTTGATGCCAAAGCAACGCGACCCGCCCCGGCTCCGGATCGATTGGTGTACCGGTTTGTGCCTGGGCTGGCATGCAAAAGATAATCACCAAACAAATCGCCGTGGCACGAATTCCCGCAGCCAGCACGTTCGTCATGGGATAATCTCCTTAACCAATTTTTACAGTGTCACCGATTCGCCTAGCCAATGCCAAATCACAATCGTCGCACAGCGAACACAATCACCGAATGAATCGATAATGTCCCCACAACGGACCCGGGACTTGGTCGGTCGAGCGGACTTTGCTACGCTATCCTCATGGGTGAACAGCACGATATTATCTTCGACTTGAGTGCCCGTCGCGGCTTTGCGTTTCACTCTGGCCCGCCTCTGCGCTTTTCCATCAGTGCTGGTGAGGGTGGATGGTGTCCGGCATCTCAAAAACGCGAAGGCGATAATAAAACACCGTTGGGCGTGTTCGCGTTTCGCAAGCTTTATCTTCGCACTGATCGTTGGCCGCCAGCCGGCCTTGCCGTTCCTTTCCAAGCCCTCGACCCGGCGGACGGCTGGTGCGATGACCCTGCCGATCCGAATTACAACTGCTTTGTTCGTCACCCATATTCGGCTTCGGCTGAACGGCTGTGGCGTGAAGACGGGCTTTATGATGTCGTGATCAGTATCGGATACAATGACGCCCCCGTTGTGCCAGGGCACGGCAGCGCCATTTTCATCCATATCGCACGCGAGATGGAACCCACGGATGGGTTTGGGTCAAATATTCCTCAACTGGGCAGAACACGCGGCTGCGTTTCCATTGAACGAAAATCTATGCCTGACCTATTGGCATTCTTGCGTCCACAGACCGTATTTCACATTCGCGACCGGCTGAGTCCCGATTTCAGCGTAAAGTGAAAAAATCGATAACATTTCGAAAAGACGTTGGACGGCGAATCGCAAATGTGCCAAAAAGGTCACGCGCAAGCCTGTTCACGCCGCATTCAGCCAAACGAGTGCTTGTTCTTGCGCAGGCGTGGCCATGAGGTGACAGAACCTTTGGCGCGTAAAGCGAGCGCCGCGGCTGAGAAGGAACGTTATGGTCGGCATTTTTCGAACCGTTGGGTTTGCAGTCCTCGTCACCATCTGCCTGTTTGCCGGGCTGATGCTGGGGTTTGGCATCGCGCGAGCCGTGGTCGCAGCGGAAGTTCACTTCGATGACGCCGCATCCCAAACGCGCGATGCTTCCACCGATGAAGATGGGTCGGTAAAGAATGCTGAAGACCAAGGCACTGAGGATCAAACCGCTGAAGATCAAACCAATGAGTTGCCTGAGGTGGTCGTGGATGATCCATCAGCGTGGTTTTCCGAACTTGACGACCCGGTCGGCGCAGTCAAACAATATTTGAGCGAGATCAAAACGTTACGCGCCGATTTCGTTCAGCGCGGCCCCGATGGACGAACCGCCCGGGGGACAATGACCCTTGCCAGACCGGGGA
>JBCDDR010000153.1:0-6603 GCA_039180205.1 Pseudomonadota bacterium
CCGCCAGGTCTCCAAAGGGGGCTGATATGGCGAACTCCAGATTACCGCCACCTGGGTCGCCGCCCTCGCCGCTACCGGCATTGGCGTCTTCACCGCGATCATTTTCGCCGCCTTGGGGCGAAGGATGTTGAGGATCTTGTTCACGTGAAAGAAACGGGACCCACGCAAGGCCGAGTTCCTGCTTCCAGGGGATCAGGAGTGCCTTCCAAAAAGATTGGCCCACCTGAACGAGATCGCCGATTTGTCCAAATAGCAGCGAGGTAGGAGCGTCCGGCGCCGAGTTGGGAAATAATACCGATCGTTCTGTTGAAAAACTCTGGTCGGGAAGTTTTGCGAGCGCAGCTGTAATCTGCTGAGCAAGGGCCTGACGTTGCGGCGTGATCTGCCCGCTTTTATCCTTGGCCATATTTGACGCGGCGACCGCCCCCATACCAGCGGCGACCGCAGCCTGCGATATGGCTTCTGAACTGACCGCGAGACTTGATGCCGAGGTGTCGAGGTTTTGCCCTTCGAGAAGCGGATCAATCGCTGCTTCTGGAAGTGGTGACAGCACTGCATTGGGCGTTTGCCGCTCCGGAACAGGCGACGGCAAGGGGGCCTCGTCCCCGGATCTGACGTGAGGTCTTTCCAATACCGAACGAATGGCTGCAAGTGTTTCGCGGGCGGCGTCGATACCTGAGTGTTTTAAGCCCGGTTCTTTAACCTGCCCAGACGGCGCGGTCACGAGCGCGGCAATGCGCGTTCTGGGCGCAATGGGTTGCGGGCTCTCGATCACCCGATGCAAGGGCTTCTCACTGCCATCGGAGACGACTTGTACATCGTATTTTATTGATAAATCCTCAGCCGCCCTCGGTTGACCAGTCATTGGTGTTTCCGGTTTCGTCGCTTGAACGCGCGACCCCACTTCAATGACCACCAGCCGTCCCTGCCTGGTGAGTTTGGCGAGCGGGCTATCGGGCGGCGGCGCGGTGACGAAAGTGGGGGCCACGGTGGGGCCGGAACTCAGGACCGTCAGTTTTGCTGCAAAGAGGGGGTTTGGCGCAGCGGCGTCGAGCGGATGGTTCGTTGCGTCGCTGATTTGAACTGTGTCGGGCGAAATGAGTGTCAGCTCGGATCCAACGGGCAGCTGCGAAATGGCCCCTGGATTTGGCGCCGTGAGCGCTACGACACCTTCCGAAAGGGCCGGGCTTAACTGAGCAAGCGCGGGCTGCGCTAAGGGTTTGGTTAGCTGGATATCGGCTGGTTGAGATGCGGCGCCTGGCTCTGAACTGTTGGGAATGGGCGCGGGTTGTGCGCTCACAATTCGCGCCAGAAGCTCGGTGCTTTTTTGGAATGGTGCCGCCTGCGCTGACGCAGATGTCGGCGCATCGAAGGTGGTCGAAATCTGATTTTGTTGATTTGGCAGTGCGTTCAGGCGAACCGGTTTTTCGTAGGCTGATGCACTTTTCGGAATGATGATCGCGACCGGAACGGTTTCGGTCGGGCGGCGAGCCTCATCCCCATCATCTAACAAGTCCGGCTCAGTCGGGGTGGCATCATTTGAAGCAGCATCGATAGGAATCGCGTCGCCGCGCCAAGGCGGACCAATCGACAGAATGGTGATGAGAAGCGCGGTTTGTCTGAGATCGGGGACATCTTCGTCTTCAGGACGAATTATATTGGGTTGATCAAGCGGCTCCAAAACCACCTGCACCTCGATACCTGAGGGGAGTGTTACCAGGTGCGTGGAGGCGGCGGATTGAGCCGCGGTGTCGATCGGTCCATCTGACAGGAGCAACAGCGGAAGGGCGGTGACCTGGTCCCCAACTTGAAACGCATGAACGGCATCAATTTCAACCGCAGGGTCTGCGGATACCAAAGTCGGCTGGGGTGATGCTACCTGCGCGCCTTTCGGCGCCACGGGACGAGGGTTTTGGTCGTGGGCGTCGAGAGCCTTCGTCCGCTGGGGAACGGGGTCGATAGACGGGTTGATCTCAGTCACGGACCGCAATCAGCCGACGCGCACCGGGCGTTCTTTCGCCCGCTTTTCAACAATCGCTGCCACCGCTTTCGCCGCCGATGATTGAGGAAATTTTCCCATCAGCGGTTGTTGATGGCGAATGGCCTCGACAACCTTTGGGTCGCGCGGGATTACCCCCGCAAGTTGCGGCGAAAACTTTAGGAAGGCGGCACAAGATTTGCGGATCGTCTCAAATGTGGCTTCGCCCTCATGACGGTTCGTCGCCTGATTGACGACAATGCGAATATCCACACCCGGCGCTCGGGTGCGTAGCACTTTGATAAAGGCATAGGCGTCGGTAAGCGAGGTCGGATCTGCGGTTAAAACCACGAAAACCTGACCGCCAAGCCCTGCCAACTGGGTTGTGGCGCTATCGATTCCTGCGGCGAGGTCGAGAATGACATCATCATACCTTTCGGCAACTGAGAGGAGTTCATTCCCCAGTTGGCCAATCCGGTCTCGCCTCAGGTTGCCGAGCGCGCCCGATCCTGATTTGCCGGCGAGCACGTCAAAACCAGCATGCTGCGCACTTGCATCGCGGAAAGGCGTAATCGCATCCGCCATCGAAGAGCGACCCGAAAGGACGTGGCCAAGGTCGCGCGTGGGGGTGAGGTCAAGCTGGATATCAACGTTAGCGAGACCCAGATCACCATCGAAGATCAGCACCCGCCGACGTGCGGCAGAAAGCGCGTGGGCAAGCGTGATGGAGAACCAGGTTTTGCCAACACCGCCCTTGCCAGAGGCGACAGTTATCAGGCGCGCGGCGGCTGGGTTTGCATCCTGCGCAGCGGAAACGAGGGATAAAGAGGTCATGAGGCGGCTCTTTTTTTCAATTGGGCAAGGCGTGAGGGATCAGGTTTGGCAACCAAAAGACGGGCCAGCGTTTGCGGCGTGGGCGGCAAGAGCCCGTCGCCAACAAAAGGGCCATCGGCAAGGCCCGCGAGGGCAAACTTCCCTTTGTATAAGGCGGCCAGAAGCGAGGCGAGCCGACGTGCGCCGTCAAGCCGGGTCGCAATCATACGGTGCACGCCAAGGCTATTGAAGATATCTGCCATTTCAATCGCTTCGGCGATGTCATGTCCGCTTGGCATCACCACAATGGGTTCAGCCTCGGCAGACTTTACATAATAGGCGACGCGTTCGATATCCTCGCGTTGGTAGGGCGTGCAGCCGGTGCTGTCGATCAGCGTGACGTCGCTTTCGGTATTTGGCCGGGTTGAGAGCAATGCCTTCAATTCGCGGGGAGAGGCTGCGGTTTCCACCGAGAGTTCCATCAGCTGGGCATAGTGATCAAGCTGTTCAACAGCACCCGCGCGCAGCACATCGGTTGTGATCAACCGCACACGGTGACCACGCATAAGCGCCGACGCGGCAAGCTTCGCAAGTGTGAGGGTTTTGCCTGCACCAGGCGGGCCGATCAAAAATAGAGGCGTCCCCGAAGGTGCATCGGCGGCACCAAATCGAAACATATTTTCGAGTGCGCTGGCGAGCGACCCTTCGAGTGTTTCCTCATTGGCCTGCGCTGCTGATGTCATCAATCGTGTGGAAAGCGAGTTGGGCAACCCATGATAACGCAAGGTCGCCGCGAGCGTCGCCGTATCGAAAGGGGTCTCGGCCTCGCGGGCGTTATCGGGGATTTCGCGCGCTTCTGATTCTTCAAATTCCGGGACCGGCTCAACCAGCGAGTCATCATCGAGCGCTGCGGTAATCCGCACGCGGTTGCCTGGGCCTTCGGTTGTATTGACAATGATAGCATCAGGCCCGAGCGTGTCGCGCACATCCTGCATCACCGTAGTCATATTGGTACCGGTAAAGGTTTTTAGCCGCACGGCTTGTTCCCTTTGTTTTGGGCGGTACAACAGGCTCCGCTTGTCTTCCCGTTCGTCGTCTCAATGATCATGCGACTTGCCCCAGGGTTTTGAGTTTGGCTTTGGGATGGATTTCATTCTGGCTCAATACCCGGGTGGCCGGGCGAATACGCTCTATAATCGATCGCACATAGGGCCGGATACCGGGAGAGGTCAGCAAGCAGGGGATTTCGCCATTCATTGCCTGTTCTTCAAAGGTCTTGCGGATGCCCTCGATAAATTCCTGTAACTGGCTCGGCGGCATGGCGAGCTGGCGTTCGTCGCCTTGCCCGTGGAGCGCCTCAGCGAAGCGTTGTTCCCAATTCGGTGAAAGCGTGACGAGCGGGATGCTGCCCTCGACATTGACAACGCTCGCGCAGATCTGGCGGGCCAGCCGGGCGCGTACATGTTCGCTCACCATCACGATATTCTGGGTGTATGCGGTTGCCTCGGCGATCCCTTCGATGATGGCCGCAAGGTCGCGGATCGAAACCTGTTCTTGAAGCAGGTTTTGAAGCACCCGTTGAACCCCCGAGACGGTGATTTGTTTGGGGATGATGTCATCCACGAGTTTTTTGTCCCGATCGGTCAACTCATCAAGCAATTGTTGCGTTGCGGCATAGCTCAACAGATCGGGGATATTGTCGCGGATGATCTCGGTCAGATGGGTCGTAATAACGGTGGCGGGATCGACAACGGTGTAACCCCGAAACGATGCCTCCTCGCGCATGCTCTCATCGACCCACGTCGCGGGCAGGCCAAACGCGGGTTCAGTCGTGGCCTGGCCAGGCAAGTCCACCGGCGCGCCAGTCCCATCCATAACAAGCAGCATACCGGGTTGAACATCGCCCCGCCCGGCTTCGTTTTCTTTGATCATCACCGAATAGGTCGTCGCCGTCAGGCGCATATTATCGAGAATGCGCACGGTCGGCATCACGAAACCAAGGTCAATCGCCAGCTGCCGCCGCAATGCCTTCACCTGATCCTTAAGTGAATGCCCACCGTCGTCATTGGTGAGCGCGATAAGGCTGTAGCCGAGCTCTAGCCGAACCGGGTCGATTGCCAAAATCTGCGAGATCGGTTCTTCCGCCGGGGCGGCTTGTGCCTCGGTGAGTTGCAGCTGTTCGGCCTCAGCCTCTTGTGCGGCACTTTCTTTGTGCGCCCGGTCAAAGAAAAACGCGCCCGCCCCCGTGAGTGCGGCAAGCGTCATAAAGGGCAAGAACGGCAGGCCGGGCATGAGACCGATGAATACAAGCAGGCCGGAGGATGCGGCGAGCGCGCGGGGATAGTTGGTTAACTGGCTAACCAGGGCTTTGTCGGTGCGCCCCGATATGCCTGCCTTGGTCACCAAAAGGCCCGCCGCCGTCGATACGATCAATGCGGGGATCTGGCTTACCAGACCGTCGCCAATTGTCAGCACAGTGTATGTTTGAAAGGCCTCGGAGAAGGCCATTTCATGACTGGTCACGCCAACGATAATCCCAACGATAATATTCACGAAGGTGATCATCAAACCGGCGACGGCGTCCCCGCGCACAAATTTTGAGGCCCCATCCATCGAGCCGAAGAACGTACTTTCATCTTCCAGTTCGCGCCGGCGCGTGCGGGCGGCATCTTCTTCGATCAACCCGGCCGATAGATCGGCATCAATCGCCATTTGTTTGCCGGGCATTGAATCGAGGCTAAAGCGAGCGGCGACCTCGGCGATACGGCCCGAACCCTTGGTAATCACGACAAAGTTGACGATCACCAGGATTGCGAAAATTGTGATACCAATGATCGCCTGGCCGCCCATCAGAAAACTGCCGAACGCCTCGATCACGCCACCAGCGGCACCTGTGCCCTCATGACCGTTTGACAGGATGAGGCGTGTCGAAGCGAGATTGAGCCCCAGGCGCATCATTGTCGCCATCAGCAAAATCGTCGGGAATGAAGAAAGCTGAAGCGGCTTTTCGATAAACAGGCTGGTCATCAAAATCAGAACGGAGAACGTAATCGACACCGCCAACATAAAGTCGAGCATCCAGCTCGGCATCGGCATGATGAGCATCAGAATGATGCCCATGACGCCAAGCGCAAGCGCCAGGTCGGATGACCCGCGAAACCGGCTCAACAGGCCTGCGAAAGGCACCATTGGTGTTGCGCTTTGCTCACTCATGTTTTGAGACCCTCAGGGGAAAAGCAATCCATCTAGCGCGCGACGTCTTGCGTGTTTGTTGCATAGGCCCCGGGTAAGCCGCCGACGCCGCCGGTACTTGCGGCGCGCCCTTCGCCAGGTGCCGGAACCGGCACACCCTCATCCTGATACTGGTTGAGTTTATTGCGTAGCGTTCGAATGGAAATGCCGAGGATATTCGCTGCGTGGGTTCGATTGCCAAGGCAGTGGCTCAGCGTGTCGATAATCAGATCGCGCTCAACGGCGGCGACGGTTTGCCCAACCAGGGTCGTTCCCGCTGTCTCGCGACCTGCAGACGGTGGTGAAAGCGCGTCTTCGCTTTCATTCAAGCTGATCGGCAAGCCATCTTCAGACGTGAGAATTATCGCTTCAGGACCAATTGCATCGCCACTCGCAAGCAGAACCGCTCGGTGCATGGTATTTTCAAGCTCTCGCACATTGCCCTGCCAACGATGCGCGCGCAGGTGAGCGAGTGCCGCATCTGAAACCGGGCGATGGGTAACCGCGTTCATTTCAGCAAACTTCTCGGCGAAATGGTCAGCGAGGAGCTTAATATCCTCGGGCCGTTCGCGCAGCGGCGG
>JBCDDR010000154.1:0-6513 GCA_039180205.1 Pseudomonadota bacterium
AGGGCGGCTATTGGCAAGGCGCACCATGACACCTACATGAAGCCCAGACAAAAAACGTTTCGTATGCAAGGGATATCGAGACCATGACACAATCCGCATCGCAAGCAGCTGACCCAGGTTCCAAGGCGGACCCGGCGGAAGAGGTGGAAATCACTGAGGCAGCGGGCGCGACCGCTCCTGGCGAGGCCATCAAGGCGGATGCCGCCGAAATCGACGAGGCGTCTGACGGCGCAGATGATGATCAGCCTACCGCGACCGACGAACGCGACGAAAAAATCAAGACATTAGAAGATCGCGTTATCCGGATTATGGCGGATATGGAAAACCTTCGCCGCCGTGCTGAACGGGAGAAAACCGATGCCCATCAGTTTGCCGTTACCGGGTTTGCGCGGGATCTGCTTTCGGCGGCAGACAACATGCGACGAGCGCTTGAGTCAGTCCCCGAAGCGGCGCGCGAGGATGATACGCTAACCAGTTTCCTGTCCGGCGTTGAAATGACCGAACGCGAACTACTGAACGCATTTGAAAAACACGGGGTCAAACGTATTGAACCCGAAGGTGAGAAATTCGACCATAATTTCCACCAGGCTATGTTTGAAGTGAACGAAACCGATGCGCCGTCGGGTACCATTCTTCAGGTGCTGCAACCCGGCTATACACTTAATGGACGGTTGTTACGGGCGGCGATGGTTGGCGTTGCACGTCCGAAATCAGCGAAGCCGCAAGGTGTCGACACCAAGGTTTAGCTTAGCTGTGCGGTCAATCGGCCTCGCCGCATTGTTTCGTTAAAAGCGAAAGCCGCGTTTTGTCCCGCTCGGTACGGACGGGCAGAGTTGCCAGGATACGTCGGCCTTCAGCCTTGAGCGGGGCGAATAGTTTCGTGCGGATTTCGCGGCAGTGCGCAAGTGCCAGATAAATCGATCCGTAAACATCACCGCGTGATCGCAAACGTTCGGTCCACAGAAGATATCGTTCGGCGGCTTTTGGTGTTTCGGGTGCGAGGCTGCCATAGTGCGCTGCCAAAGCACGCATTGCCGCCAGATCACCCTCATTCGCGATATCTTCTAAAATACGGACTTCACGCTTGGCGAGCCTGCCGATTTTTGCGGGCCCCGGCGCATTTGTTACAGTCATCAAAAGCGGTGGTCCCACGGATGACAGAAACTCAACCAGCGTATCCGGTGTAACGGTTTTCACGGTGGGCGAGGAAGTTGGGCCCTCGGGTAATCGGCTCAAGAGCGTCGCTGCGTCTTCAATCCCGGCCTGTTTGGCAAGACCGAGCCACAATCGTGCGCGCGCGATCGATTCCTCCGTTCCTTGTGCGACCAATAATTGACCAAATAAAAGCTGGGCATCAGGTTGGCCACGGCGCGCTGCATAATGGGCAAGCTCAAGCGCCCGTTCGGCATCTCCCGCGTTGCCTCGATCAAGGAGAGCATGCGCAAGATCGGTCCGCGCCTCATCATCACCCCGTGCGGCGGCGCGGTTTAGCCAGTCAAGCGCCGCAGCTTTATCCCGGGGGACACCGCGACCGGAATGATAGGCAAGTGCAACCAGATATTGGGCGCGCGTAAAGCCCGCCTTAGCAGCGAGGAGGTTTAGCGCAAAAACCTCGCTTTCGGCCCCCCCTGAGAGCGCCCGCGCAGTCGCAGAGTAATGGAGGGCGGGGCCAGAGCCATCGGTTCGAAGCGCTGACAACTGGTCGAGTGCCTTCAGTTCATTCCCCCCGACGAGATTGCCGATTGCCTTGCCGAGGGTCTTGAGTTCGGCATCATTGCGCGCGAACGCGAGGCCTTTGGGTGCAAAAAGCGGCGCTTCTTCGACACCATCGAAGTAAAGCCGAAAGAAGCGATTTTCTTCGGCACGTATCAAATAAACCTCGATGAGGCGGTCGGTCGTTCCTTCGCCGGCGGCGGGCGCTGCCTCCCGCGGACAACAGGCACCTTCGCGTACGTACATGAGCTTTGCAAAATCGACATTCCGCACGAGCTCAAAATAGGCGGCTAAACGATCAGAGAACTCGCCGGTCGCAAATCCACCCAACGGTATCGGCTGCGCTGGGGTGTGGCCATAGCTTTCGCTTTTGGCCTCTCCGACAATGGTGAGGTCGCCCGCGACAGCGTGCGTCGTTTTTCCCCAGATACCCATCAGGCCCAGAGCGAAAACAAAAAGATACCTTGCAAAATGGCGGCGAATCCGTCGCGGGAAAGGTTTGGAAAAACCGTTTATTGCCCTGGCCCCGCGCCATTGTCATCGCCTTCATGGGCGCCATGCCCGCCATGGTCATTCCCTTCTGGCACATAGGTGATATCCTGCGCCGTGACTTTCACATCCACCTTTGTTCCGTCGGCAAATTCGAGCGAAAGAGGAAAAACGGCACCCGGCTTCGGCGGGTTTTCCAGTCCAAACAGCATGACATGATAGCCACCCAGGGCAAATTCCAGGGTCTTTTTGGCTGGTATATCAATCGCCTCGATGCGGACCATCCGCATCACGCCGTCTTTCATTTCATGATTATGCAATTCGGTACGTTTTGCGATCGGTGTTGTCGCTCCCGTAAGCTTGCCGCTGGCGCCATGGTTCGCGAGATCGAAATAGATCGCCGATGGGCGGTTCGGCGCCGGGTTGATCCGCGCCCAGGCATTTTGAACCGCAAAGCGGGTGCTTTCGATTTGGGCTGGCCCGTGGTGCATACCTTCTTGATGAGGATCGGCAAGAGCTGCCGACATTGATAGCGTAAACGAGCCGCCCAACAGCGCGAGACTTGCGACAGCAAGTGCGGCTGATGTCTTGAATGATTGCATAATTGTCCTTTCTGGAACGCTGATTGGCGCTCTCCACCGAAAACCAGTTAAAACGTGATTTTGACCGATATGTGGGCTGCTATATTCGTGTTACCAACAGAATTCACGAAACTTCACACTTTGAACGACGAAAAATTGACCGAAGTGCTTGTTCACCCAAATCACCTGACTATATATGGCGGCGATATGACATGAAATACGTGTCACCGTGTTTGGTGTTCGTTTCGGCGAAAAGCCAACTTCAGTGGTGCGCACGAGAACAATGAATAAAGAAAATCATGGGCGAAAGCTCTAGGGATCGAAAGAGGTAAAGAGACACAATGGGAAAAGTGATTGGGATTGACCTTGGTACCACAAACTCCTGTGTTGCCATTATGGACGGCGCGAAGCCTAAGGTGATTGAAAACACCGAAGGTGCGCGCACAACACCTTCAATGGTGGCATTTACCGAGGATGGAGAGCGGCTGGTAGGTCAACCTGCAAAACGTCAGGCGGTCACCAATCCGGAAGCCACGCTCTTTGCCATCAAGCGTTTGATCGGTCGCACGTTTAATGATCCGACCACGCAAAAAGATAAAGACATGGTGCCCTATGCCATCGTCAAAGCCGACAATGGCGATGCGTGGGTTGAGGCGCGCGGCGAGAAATATTCGCCAAGTCAGGTCTCCGCATTCATTCTGCAAAAAATGAAGGAAACCGCCGAAAGCTTCCTCGGCGAAACCGTTGATCAGGCGGTGATCACCGTTCCTGCCTATTTCAACGATGCGCAACGCCAGGCAACCAAAGAGGCCGGGAAAATCGCCGGTCTCGATGTTCTCCGTATTATCAACGAGCCAACGGCGGCAGCGCTTGCCTACGGCTTGGACAAGACGGACGGAAAAACAATTGCGGTTTATGACTTGGGTGGCGGAACGTTTGACGTGTCGGTGCTTGAAATCGGCGATGGTGTTTTCGAGGTGAAATCAACAAACGGGGACACGTTCCTCGGTGGTGAAGATTTCGACCTGCGTTTGGTTGAGTATCTCGCTGACGAATTCAAAAAAGAAAACGGGATTGATCTGCGCGGCGACCGTTTGGCGCTCCAGCGGCTGAAAGAGGCGGCGGAAAAAGCCAAGATCGAACTTTCGAGCTCAAGCCAGACTGAAATCAACCTGCCCTTCATTACGGCGGATGCTTCGGGTCCAAAACATTTGGCCATGAAGCTGTCCCGCGCAAAACTTGAAAGCCTGGTTGAGGATCTGGTGAAGCGAACGCTTGATCCCTGCAAAAAAGCACTTTCGGATGCGGGTATCAGTGCTGGTGAAATCGATGAGGTCGTGCTCGTGGGTGGGATGACCCGCATGCCGAAAATCATCGAAACGGTGAAAGGTTTCTTCGGAAAAGAGCCGCACAAGGGTGTGAACCCTGATGAGGTTGTCGCCATGGGCGCCGCCATTCAGGCGGGCGTGCTGCAAGGTGATGTCAAGGATGTGCTGCTCCTCGATGTGACGCCGCTGTCGCTCGGCATCGAAACCTTGGGTGGGGTGTTCACCCGCCTGATTGATCGCAATACCACGATCCCTACGAACAAGGCCCAGGTGTTCTCAACCGCGGAAGATAACCAGAATGCGGTGACGATCCGTGTGTTCCAGGGTGAACGCGAAATGGCGGCAGATAACAAGCTCCTAGGTCAATTTGACCTGGTGGGAATTCCGCCCGCGCCGCGCGGCGTACCTCAGGTTGAGGTGGCTTTCGATATCGATGCAAACGGTATCGTCAATGTGTCCGCAAAAGACAAGGGCACGGGTAAGGAACAGCAAATCCGTATCCAGGCCTCGGGCGGACTATCCGATGGCGATATCGATCAAATGATCAAGGACGCCGAGGCGAACGCGGAAGCTGATAAGAAACGGCGCGCACTGGTGGAAGCACGAAACCAGGGTGAGTCTCGGATTCACTCCATCGACAAAATGTTGAGCGACTATGGCGACAAGGTTGGTGCCGACGAAAAGCAGGCAATCGAGGCTGCCGTCGCTGAGCTGAAAACCGCCGTTGAGGGCGAAGACACAGACGCAATTGTTGCGAAGATTGAAGCCCTTGATCAGGTTGCAACGAAACTTGGCGAAGCTGTATATCAGGCACAGGAAGCAGGTGATGCACCTGCCGGCGGCGATGCCTCAGCTGGCCAGGACGACGACGTCATTGATGCCGAGTTTGAGGAAGTCGACGACGACAAGCAGAACAAATCGGCCTGATCGTTAGGGCGAATTCAGGACAAGCGAGGCGCGGGCAGGAATGCTTGCGCCTCACGCGTTTTACGCGATGAACGAAGACCACATCCGAACCGAAACTGTTTGTTGGGGGGGATGGATAAGTCGTAAGGCATTCATGACTGGGTATTATGGATAAGCAAGATTTTTACGAAGTGTTGGGCGTTGATCGCGGGGCAGATGCCGCTACGTTAAAACGCGCTTATCGCAAGCTTGCGATGCAATATCACCCGGACCGTAACCCCGGCGATGAAGCGGCGGAGAAGCAATTCAAATCCGTCAGCGAAGCCTATGATGTTTTGAAGGATAGCCAGAAGCGCGCAGCCTATGATCGGTTTGGTCATGCAGCGTTTCAGAACGGTGGCGGCGGTCAGGGGCAGGACTTTTCGGGCTCCTTCTCTGATATTTTTGACGACCTCTTCGGTGATTTCATGGGCGGCGGTCGGCGCGGACGCTCGACGGCACAGCGCGGCAACGATCTGCGCTATAATATGGAAATCACGCTGGAAGAGGCTTTCACCGGCAAGCCTGCCACCATTGACGTTCCGACCACTGTCACGTGCGAGGTTTGCGATGGGACCGGCGCTGAACCGGGTACAAAACCGGAGACCTGCCCCACTTGCCAAGGTGCCGGGAAAATTCGCACGCAGCAGGGCTTTTTCATGGTCGAGCGAACCTGTGTGACCTGCCAGGGCCTCGGCCAGATCATTAAAAGCCCTTGTCGAAACTGTGGCGGACGCGGTCGGATTGAGCGCGAACGGAACCTATCGGTCAATATCCCGGCGGGAGTTGATGATGGTACGCGCATCCGCCTCAGCGGTGAGGGAGAGGCCGGTGCACGAGGCGGACCACCTGGCGATTTATACATATTTCTATCGGTAAAACCGCACCATTTGTTTGAGCGCGATGGTACCCAGGTTTACTGCCGGGTGCCCATAAGCATGACGACAGCGGCACTTGGCGGCGAGGTTGAAGTGCCGACGGTAGATGGTGGGCGGGCAGATGTGAAAATTCCCGCAGGGACCCAATCGGGACGTCAGTTTCGTTTGAAATCGAAGGGCATGCCCCACTTAAACGGTCATGCGCGTGGAGATATGATCTTGCAGGCCGAGGTTGAAACGCCGGTCAATCTCTCCCGCCGTCAACGCGAGCTGTTGCGCGAATTTGATCAGGAAAGCGGCGGGAAAACCAGTCCGGCCTCAGAGGGCTTTTTTGCCAAAGTCAAAGATTTCTTTGACGATCTGACCGATTAGTCGTCGCGTGACTGTCAATCGTCCCGTTAACCTTGGCCTTTTCGGTGCAGGCGGCCGCATGGGCACTGCGATTGAGACCCTGGTCTCAGCATCACCCGATGCTTTCTCGCTTAAATCACGCCAGACCACGCCCCCGAATTCAGAAGAGACGTCTGACGCCGATGCCGTTGATGTGTGGGTTGATTTTACCGTTCCTGAAACTCTCAA
>JBCDDR010000155.1:0-6511 GCA_039180205.1 Pseudomonadota bacterium
GCCTTCGGCAAGTTCCATCAGCGCCAATGCATATGAGATATAATCTGCGCCCACACCGTTCCAGTCGGGCGAGATGGTCATGCCGAGGAATCCAAGCGCAGCCAGCTCCTGGCGGACCTCGGGTTCAATTTCGTGTGCGGCCTCCCGTGCGGCGGCACCAGGCGCCAACCGGTCGCGGGCAAATCCACGGGCGGTATCCCGGATCATCAACTGTTCTTCGGTAAACATAGGGGATACCCGCAGCTTTTCGGTTTTGATCTGACAATGTAGGCGCAGTGGATCGACGTGCTCAGGCGCTCACTTCTTTAGGCAGCTTAAAGGTCACATCCTCACGAACGGTGCCGATCTGGTCGGTAACGATCTCAAACCGGTCACGCAATGCGTCCATCACTTCTTCCACCAGGATTTCAGGTGCTGAGGCGCCAGCGGTGATGCCGAGTTTCTTGACACCTTCAAACCAGGCCCAGTCGATTTTCTCAGCGCGGCTTACAAGATGGGCATCACACCCAAACCGGTTCGCGACTTCCACAAGGCGGACCGAGTTTGAGGAGTTATTTGCGCCGATGACCAGCATTAAATCACAGTCGGGCGCCATTTCTTTAACCACCTCCTGCCTGTTTGTGGTGGCGTAGCAGATGTCCTCTTTTTTGGGCGCCGCGATGCTTGGGAACCGCTCTTGCAGCAGCGCAATAATATCTGCGGTATCATCAATCGAAAGCGTCGTTTGCGTAATGTAGGCGAGATTTTCAGGGTTTTCGGGGGCGATTGCCGCTGCGTCCTCAACGCTTTCCACAAGCGTGATTGCGCCGGGTGGCAACTGTCCCATGGTGCCGACAACCTCGGGATGCCCCGAATGTCCGATCAACAAAATATGATGACCTAGCCGATGATGGCGTTCCGCCTCACGATGGACTTTGCTGACCAGCGGGCATGTGGCGTCAACATAAAACAGGTTGCGCCGTTCAGCCTCTTGCGGAACCGTTTTCGGAACACCGTGCGCTGAAAAGACAACCGGCACGTCTCCCGGGACTTCGTCCAATTCCTCAACGAAAATCGCCCCTTTCTTCTCGAGCTGCTCAACCACATATCGGTTGTGGACAATCTCGTGGCGGACATAAACCGGGCGACCAAACCTCAGCAGTGCCTCTTCAACGATTTTGATCGCGCGATCGACACCCGCGCAGAACCCGCGTGGATTTGCCAGCAATACGGTCAGTTGCGGCTTGGGAGTTGGAATCGGTGAGACGTGGGTCATGGTGGTTCGAGCTCCTTAAGGCGCGGCGCTTGGGATCGGTGTCTTTCGTTCCGTGCGCTCAAAATTCGCCAAAATTGGCAAAAAAAACAATCATTCGGGGCTCATTTACCCGAAGCGTGCGATCTTTGAAATGGCTTTCTCGGCTATCGGCGCAAATCATCTATGAAACGCTTCACCGAATTTCCGCCTTGAACTGGCCCTCATTGCTGGGGATATAGGCGCGTATTCTGTCGAAAAGAAGGGGACTTGCGTGGCGATTCGCACTTTTTCATGGGCTCAAGCGGCTAAATTCAACCTGGCGGTGCTGTGTGGTCTCGTCGCGGGGTGTGCCCGTGAAAACCCTTTTTTCATCGAAGTCAATGAATGCCCTGGCGTTGCCATTGTTGAAAATACCGGGGCATTGACGGTGTTTTCCGGTCTTGGGCGGGATCAGGATGATATCAGCTATCGGGCGACGCTTTCGCAGTTAAGCCGAAGCTGCAAAGAAGACGAAGAGTTGGGTGTTGAAAATGAAGTGACATTCTCAATCGTTGCGCGCAAGGGTCCGGCAGCCATCTCCGATTTTATCACGATTCCCTATTTTGTCGTTGTGTCGCGTGGTGCTGAAGACATCATTGCGAAACGTGTGAACGAGGTTGAGATCGATTTTGCCGGGCGACAAGTAGCGGGAGTGCGCGAAACGCTTAGGCAAAACTTCCCCGATTTGGAAGCCTTGAAGGCCAATGAGTATGAAGTCCTGGTCGGATTTCAGCTGGATAATGATCAGGCAATTTACAATCTGCTGCAATAAGTGTCGTAAGCGCGCATCTTTCGCGTTGACTCGCACAACCACCAGCCTATTGTCCTCGCCAGCTGGGGCTTGAAAGAGCTCGCAAGCGATGCGGGAGAGGGTGGTATTGATGGGATTTCCATCGTTGCCATCCGCCGAAGGAGCAACCGCCCCGGAAACTCTCAGGCCCAAGGGACCGCATTGCCTGATCAGCGCTCTGGAAAGCAGAGGTGTGGCGCAAGCGACCCTCTCACCGAAGGGGTAAGGGACCGACCTTCCGCTTGAAGGATGGGGAAGGTCCTCAGGCTCTCAGGTTCCGAGACAGAGGGGGCGACAAACCAATGCAATCGTGCGTTGGTAACTTGTCGTGAGCCCGCTCGCATGACCGACCTATTGAAGACGGCCCTTTTTGAACTCCACACATCGCATGGCGCGCGCCTCGTCGATTTTGCGGGCTATGCCATGCCCGTCAGCTTTTCAGGTATTATATCCGAGCATCAACACTGCCGCGCCGCAGCTGGCCTGTTCGATGTGTCGCATATGGGCCAACTCAGCATCACCGGTGCGGATGTGGCGGCGGCGCTTGAGACCGTTATGCCTGGCGATTTCCAAAGCCTTGAGCCCGGTCAAATGCGCTATAGCCTGCTGCTCAATGATCAGGGTGGGATCATTGATGATCTCATGGTGACGCGGCGTGACGATGATTTCCTTCTGGTGCTGAATGCGAGCAGAAAGGCGGTCGACCTGTCTTACCTCAAGGACCGGATTGGGGACCGGGTCTCGCTCACCCCCCAATTTGACCGTGCGCTCATTGCGCTCCAGGGGCCAAAAGCGGTTGATGTATTGTCGGCGTTTTCCCCGGCTGTTTCTGATTTGCGCTTCATGACGGCCGCATGGGTCAGCATTGACGGGGTCGACGCCTTCGTCAGCCGTTCGGGCTATACCGGTGAGGATGGGTTTGAAATTGCACTTTCCGCAGATGATGCCGCGAAAGTGGCAGAGCAGCTGCTTGCAGATGAGAGGGTATTGCCGGTCGGTCTCGGTGCGCGCGATACGTTGCGTCTTGAGGCTGGTCTGCCGCTATATGGCAATGATCTTAACGAAGAGACGACGCCGGTTGTTGCTGGCCTCACGTGGGCGGTTGCCAAGCGCCGTCGTGCCGAGGCCAACTTTCCGGGAGCCGCAAAGATTTTGGAAGAAATCGCGGACGGATCCGCCACAAAACGCGTGGGCATAACCATTGATGGTCGCCAACCGGTGCGCGCGGGGGCGAAAATCCTTGCTGCCGACGGTACTGAAATTGGAGAGATCACAAGCGGTGCGACCGCGCCTTCGCTCGGCGGGGTGATCGCCATGGGCTATGTTACGCGCGAGCATATGACTAGGGGTGGTGAAGTTACGCTCGTGCAGCGCGGGAAACACCATCAAGGTCAGGTAACAAAAATGCCATTTATCACCCCGGGCTATGTTCGTTAAAGCCTGACACCAACTCCCTGGCAGCTCGCGGCTTTCCAGGTGCCAAACTGCGACAAGAGAAGGACTTTCTCCCATGACCACACGCAAATATACGGAAGATCACGAATGGGTCGATGTCGCAAACGACAACGCCACCATCGGCATCACCGATTATGCCCAGAACGCCCTCGGCGATGTCGTTTATGTCGAATTGCCCGAAGTTGGTGCGACCTATGAAAAAGGTGCTGAGGCGGGCGTCGTTGAGTCGGTGAAGACCGCAAGTGAAGTCTACGCGCCGATTTCTGGCGAGGTAACTGCTGTGAATGAGCTGCTGACCGATACCCCCGAAACCGTGAACACCGCCGCCGAGGCCGATGGCTGGTTTTTTAAGATGACCGTCACAAATAGTGACGAACTCGACACGCTGATGGATGAAGACGCTTACAAGGCGCACGTGGCTAGCCTCGACTAGGCAGACCTGGAAAAAACCGCCGAACCGCATTCGGCGCAAGAGGATGTGAGACCAATGCGATATTTGCCTCTGAACGATGATGATCGCCAGGCGATGCTGGCGCGGATTGGCGTTGAAACGATTGATGATCTTTTTGTCGATGTGCCGCAGGCGGCGCGCCGGGAGGGGTTTATCGACCTGCCGCTTCGCTCGCCCGAAAGTGACGTGGAACGCCACTTGCGCAGGCTCTCAGCGAAAAATACCGTTGCCGGCGATGTACCCTTTTTTCTGGGCGGCGGCGCCTATCGCCACCACGTACCCGCTACGGTTGATTATGTGATCCAACGCGGGGAGTTTTTGACCGCCTACACGCCCTATCAGCCGGAAATTGCGCAAGGAACGCTGCAAACCCTGTTCGAATTCCAAACCCAGGTTGCGCGGCTGACCGGTATGGATGTCGCCAACGCGTCAATGTATGATGGATCAACCGGATGCGCGGAGGCTGTGTTCATGGCGCGGCGCGTCACCCGACGAAATCGCGCGGTGCTTTCCTCAGGGCTTCACCCGCACTACCGCGATGTCGTGATGACGATGACCCATTTCACCGACGACGAGGTGCTGGTCGGCGACCCGGAACGTGGCGAGGCGGGTGCCCCGGGTCATGACCTTGACGCGCTCATCGCTTCGATTGATGATAAAACCTCGTGCGTTGTCGTACAAAACCCAAATGTGTTTGGTCATATCGCCGATTTGACCCCGGTCGCCGAAGCGGCACACGCCCATGGCGCGCTTCTCATTGTTGTGGTGACCGAGGCAATCTCCTTTGGTGCGATCAAAAGCCCAGGCGCAAAGGGCGCGGATATCGTCGTGGCAGAAGGTCAATCGATTGGTGGTGGCCTTACCTTTGGTGGTCCCTATGTCGGGCTTTTCGCCACCCGGCAGAAATATGTCCGGCAGATGCCTGGCCGCCTGGTTGGGGAAACCACCGACGCGGACGGAGAGCGCGGTTTTGTCCTCACGCTTTCCACGCGCGAACAGCACATCCGCCGCGAGAAGGCGACAAGTAATATCTGCACAAACTCTGGGCTTTGTGCGCTTGCTTTCACGGCGCACATGACCCTGCTTGGCGAAAAGGGCATTACCCAGCTTGCCAAGCTCAATCATATGAAGGCTGTTCGGGTTGCCGAACAACTTGACGAGTTGCCGGGGGTTGAGTTGTTGACCAACCGGTTCTTCAATGAGTTTACGGTTCGGCTTTCCCGCCCGGCCGCGCCCTTTATCGAGGATCTGGCCCGGCGTGATATCCTGGCTGGCATTCCGCTCAGCCGACTTTACCCAAACAATAGCGGGCTTGAGAACGACCTGCTCGTTGCAGTGACCGAAACGGTTTCGACTGATGACATAGACGCGCTCGTTCGCGCTTTTGAGGAGACGTTCGCATGAAAACCGGACCTCTTGGACAACAACGGGCGACCCGGCTCGCCGATGAAAATGTTGATCACGCCGCCCCTTCGCGCGTCGGCAAGGGGCTCAACCATTTTGAGCCGCTGATTTTTGAAATCGGTGATCCCGGGCGCACGGGGGTTGATGTTCCCGACGTTTCGATGGAAGGCGAGCGCCTGGGCGATCTGATGCGCCAGGACCCGATCGAACTGCCGGGCCTTGCTGAGCCTGAAACCGTTCGTCACTACACCCGGCTTTCGCGCAAAAACTATGCGATTGATCTCGGTATTTTCCCGCTCGGGTCATGCACGATGAAGCATAACCCCCGCTTGAATGAAAAAATGGCGCGGCTTCCCGGATTTGGCGACATTCACCCGATGCAACCTGTCTCCAGTGTACAAGGTGCTCTCGCCTTGATGCACACGCTTGAACACTGGCTGAAGTCGCTCACCGGAATGCCAGCGGTGACTTTGGTGCCCAAAGCTGGCGCGCATGGCGAACTCGCCGGACTGATGACGATTCGCGCTGCACTTGAAGCGCGCGGCGACGGTCGCGATGTCGTACTTGTGCCCGAAAGTGCGCATGGCACCAATCCCGCAACGGCAGCCTTTTGCGGTTATAAAGTGCGCCAGATCCCGGCGCTCGAAAATGGCCGGGTCGATGTGGCGGCATTGAAAGAACGGCTCGACGACCGTGTGGCCGCTATCATGCTCACCAATCCCAACACCTGCGGCCTGTTTGAAAATGATATCATCGAAATCGCCGAGGCGGTGCACGAGGTGGGTGCCTTTTTCTACTGCGACGGGGCCAACTTTAATGCGATCGCGGGGCGGGTGCGTCCCGGCGACCTCGGTATCGATGCGATGCACATCAACCTTCACAAAACATTCTCAACCCCTCATGGCGGCGGTGGTCCCGGTTCGGGCCCCGTGGTGTATTCAGCGCCCTTAGCCCCCTTCGCGCCGCTGCCTTCGGTGACATTTGATGGCTCGCAATATGGTCTCGACGAGGGTGAGGGGCAGGCCAGCGAACAGTCGGTCGGCCGGATGACAGCATTTCATGGGCAGATGGGCATGTTCGTACGTGCGCTCAGCTATATGATGAGCCACGGTGCCGATGGGCTCAAGCAGGCCGCCGA
>JBCDDR010000156.1:0-6506 GCA_039180205.1 Pseudomonadota bacterium
CGCCCGGCGGCGGGGGATAGTGCCCCATTCTTTGAATCACGTCAGGCCGATTGACGCCTGCGGCGGCGACCTTGATCAAAAGCTCGTCATCTTTCGGCTGAGGGCGTGGCATAATCTCAGGCACCAGCGCATCCGGGCCGCCCGGCTTAGGAATGCTGATCGCGCGCATCATTTCAGGCTCAGGTTTGGTCATTGATCTCACTACCCCTCGTTACGCAACCGAGTGACGATTGCCCGCCCCACAACCGGCAAACAAACATCGTACTTTTGCATGGTTTCCCCATTTGCTGTTTTACAATTATGCTCACGGGTGACAACAGCCTGAAAGGTCGTAGGGCCCCCGAGAGTTGTCATTGGGGAGTGCGTGAAAAATACGAGAAAAGAAGGGAACTGCCATGTGGGATGAGGAAACCCCGCGCAAGTCGAGTGATTTAGTCGATCTCCTATGTCAGGAAGACCTGGACCCGATGTCGCGTGAGCAGCTGGGCGATCGCAAAGCCAAATTGATCAGCGAAATTGCCCGCATTGAAAATGCGCTTTCGGAGAAGGCCGACACGCAGGATGCGGCCGCAGCACTTTTCAAATCCTGATGGGCAAAAATGAAAGGCGGGGCCCGATAATGAAAGGCGGGGCCCGATAATCAAAGGCGGGGCCCCATGCGGACCCCACCTCAACCAGACTAACGTTCCGCTGCTTCGCGGTTCAAAACCACTTAGGCGGCTTTGGTATCTGTGCCTTCAACCGCTTTCAGATGAAGCTCGTTTCCGATTTCGATCTGGCGGGGGCGTTTGTGCTCAGGCACTTCACGCACGAGGCCTACCGTGAGGAGGCCGTCGTTCATTGCCGCGCCGGTGACTTTAATCGTGTCAGCCAACTCAAACTGGCGCTCAAAAGCCCGCTTGGCGATGCCGCGATGCAAATATTCACGCTCTGTCTCTGCACCGGAAACCTTGGCGCTGATAAACAGAGTGTTCTCTTGCACGGTGATGTCGATATCTTCGCGCCGGAAGCCCGCCACAGCCATCGTAATCGAATACTCATCATCACTGATTTTCTCGATATCGTAGGGTGGGTAGGCCAGATCGCTTTGTTCGATTCGCGACGCCATATCGACCAAACGGTTCAGATTTTCGAAACCAACGGTCGAACGAAGGAGGGGGGTAAGGTCAAAACTACGCATTTCATATTCTCCATTTGAGCAATAGAAATTAACGATACAGACCCGCCAAAAGGCCGGGCCCAGTGAAAGTGTGGACCCGGATTTCCAGCATCCACTCGCCTTATTTAAGGATGGGTATTTACCCTTTCAAGATCTCGCCGCTTGGCAGAGCCGATCTTTTTTTGCTAGACTTAACAAATGGTTAACGCACAACAGATGGCAAGTCATATCCATACGACTTCAGCTGTGCCCCGGCACGATCATGAGGGTGTGCGTTTGAACGAGATCGCCTGTTTTGGTGAAACAATGGTTTTGGAATAAGAGTTGAGTATAATGCGTACAAATCTTTCCCGCTCCCAATCGCCGCTTCGCGCCGCCGAGAATATCTATGAAGAGGTATTGTCGCTTTCGGATGAGGTGAACGAGTATTTCGAGATATCTGCGCCCTATGAGCGTAAACGGCTTGCCGCAATCGACCGCGCGCTGTTCACATGTGAGAGCTTGAAGATCTCGACACGCCTCATGCATGTGATTTCGTGGTGTCTGGTTCGTCGGGCAGTCGATGCGGGTGAATTGACACCTGAGGAAGGGGTGGCGGAGGATCGCCGCCTGGGAGATCGCGAACTATGCTGCTCGGTGGATTATAAAGAGATTTCGAATCTGCCGCCGCCGATGCTTCAGCTCATTCGCGAAAGTGTTAATCTGTATGAGCGGGTCATGCGCCTGGAGGCGCGGCTTATCGAGGTTGTGGAATCACCGGCGGGGCCAGCGAACACCGATAGTGTACAAGGGCTTTTGGGACGACTTGAGAGCACGTTTTGACCCGACACTTGCCAGCGCGGCCCGCAGTATGCCCACTGTTTCGGCGCTGATGAGATCGCGGGAAAACGTATGACGAGGAATAATCAGGGCGAAGCGGCGCCATCCGCGCGGGGGGTTCACGGTTTTGGCCCCGAAGTGGAAATCACTGATCCGTCGCTTGTTCACGAAACGGCACTCATCTTCGGTCGGGTACGGCTCGACCGGGGGGTATCGGTTTGGCCATATGTTGTAATGCGCGCCGAAATGCATGCGATCGAGATTGGTGAGGATACCAATATCCAGGATTTTGTTATGGTGCATGTGGGGGCAATGACGCCCACAATCGTCGGCGCGAATTGCTCGATTACCCATAGGGCGACGATCCATGGCTGCAAGATCGGTGAGAATACAATGATCGGGATCGGCGCGACCATTATGGATGGTGCCGTCATCGGCAGGAATTCGGTTGTGGCGGGGCATGCCATCGTTGGCGAGAACAAGGTGTTTGAAGATAATGCGGTGATTGCTGGCGTACCCGCGCGTCAGGTTGCCACCCGCGACAATACCCAGAGCAATCTGATAAATGCCCGGTTTTACAGCCGTAACGCGGCCAATTACGCGAAAGGCCAGCACCGGTTCAGCGAGGCGGATATCGGCTTTATTTTGGGAACAGGGGCGAAACCTGTCGATGACGAGACCGATTGATGCTGGAAATGCGGCCAGGATGTGAATGTTGCGACCTTGACCTCGCACCCGATGCGCCCGGGGCGATGATCTGTTCGTTTGAATGCACATTTTGCGCATCCTGCGCTGACCGATTGAGCCATAGGTGTTCGAATTGTGGGGGTGGGCTTATGCCGCGCCCCATCCGCCCGGCCGCGCTTCTCAAAAAATATCCTGCCAGCACGCAAAGGACCGTCAACCCCGCAGCTTGCCCTGACCCGACGGCCTGAGAGGATTTCGGCGTCGATAATCTGGGTGCAGCATCTTGACGAGTTTTCGAAAAATACGCACATAGGCGAGTGTTATGGCGATTTTACAAATCATCGCGGCCCCTGATCCGCAACTGAAAACCGTGTCCGAGCCCGTCGACCAGGTCGATGATGAGCTTCGTACCCTTATGGATGATATGCTCGAGACAATGTATGCGGCCCCGGGCATTGGTCTTGCTGCCATTCAGGTCGGTGTCCCCAAACGGGTGCTCGTGATTGATCTTCAGGAGGGCGAAGAGAATAACCCGCTCTACTTCGTCAATCCCGAGGTGACATGGGTGTCGGAAGAGCTTGCGACGTATAATGAAGGGTGCCTATCGGTGCCTGAACAATATGCCGAAGTTGACCGTCCGGCGCGCTGCCATCTCAATTACCTCGATTATGACGGCAAGGCCCAAACATTGAAGGCCGACGGATTGCTAGCGACCTGTATTCAGCATGAGATTGACCATTTGAACGGCATTTTGTTTGTTGACCATCTTTCGACCTTGCGCCGTAAGATGCTGTTGCGCAAATCAGCAAAAGCCAAGAAAGCCGCAATCGCCTAGGCCCTGTTGACAAACTGTGTTTCGGTCATGGCGCGGGAGATTTTTGCCCGAAAACAGGTGCGAGCGATGGCGCATAGTGGGCCTATTCGGCGAGTGAGCAGCGCATTTTCGGGTAAAAAGGGCCGCGTCCCAAAGGGATTTGGCCAAAATACCCGCTGACGTCGTCCCGAGCTTTTGAAAATAAACCATATTTCCTGCAATCTCGATCCTCGTCAGCGGGTATTTTGATCCAAAACATGATCCAAAAACAGTCTGTCAACAGGGCCTAAATCACTTGACGTATCGCGGGTAGGTGGTCTTTGCGGCGCGAGCCTGCATCACATCGATTTCAACCGTGACATATGGCGTGTCGGCTGATGTCGTCGCCAGAACCTCGCCATCGGGATCAATCACCCATCCCATTCCGCCGAGATCGGGGCCTGTTTCCCCGAGGTGAGTACGATTGGACGATAAATTGTAGGCGCCGCCGACGATCGCCGCACAACGACCACCCGCAAGCCACCGATCGAGCGACCCCGCCCCTGTCGCGCGCGGCGAAAGGATGAGGTCGGTCGCGTGGGCCGCATAGCTGCGTGCATGGTTGAAAAACCAAAGCTCTGAGCAGATCATGAAACCCGCGCTCATGCTTATTTTGCGTGCCGGAGTTGCCCCGATTTCAAACCGGCCCGGCCGAAATTGTTCATCGCCGCGATCATACCAGGCTTCTTCCCAAAACCCAGGTTCTTCAGGCAGGTGATACTTGTCGTGGATGGCTTGAAATCCGCATCCGGAAAGATGCCATCCGCCACGATTGACGCGCCGCCCATCGCGCGCAATTGCCGGTGCTGTAAGGGCGATCGGAACGCCTAACCCGTCGGCGCGCGCGGCGAGCCCCTCTTTATGGGCGATCACCGCATCGTTCCAGGCGAGGCTATGGTCTTGTGCGTTTGCGGGCGGCTTTTCGGCAGGAAGCCAGGCGGAAAACGCGAATTCGGGGAGCAAGACGAAATCGCTACCCTCTGACGCGACATGTTTGGCAAGTGCTGCCCACTGCGTCTCGGCCACCTCTGGCCTGCCATCCCACTCGGTGACGGTTACTTTCATTTCGGCCTCCCCTTGTCGCCTGTTTTTCGGCTATAGCATCGTTCCTCAGCGGCGACGAGAGCGTTGCTGGCAGGTGGTTTTCGTTCCCCTGCGCGATCAACAGAAGGAAACTCATGCGATCATTCGACGAGATTTATGCGATGGCGGTTGATCATGCGGGTAACGCTGCGCGTGTCGAAGCGCGCTTGCCGATTGCTTTGAGCAATGCCGAGGTGGCGGCAATTCCCGATGACAGGTGGCTTTCGGCAATTGCCAAAGCGATATTTTCAGCCGGTTTCGTCTGGCGTGTAGTCAATCAGAAATGGCCCGCATTTGAAGCTGCGTTTGAAGGGTTCGACCCATCCCGCGTGAGCTTTTATGCCGATGAAGAGATCGACCGCCTGATAAGCGACAAGTCGATCATTCGCAATGGACAGAAGATCATGGCGGTGATTGAAAACGCCCATTTTTTATGCGAACTCGCTGAAGAACATCGATCGGTCGGTGCATTTTTCGCGAATTGGCCGAGCAGCGATATCTTCAGCCTTTATACGCTTCTGAAAAAGCGAGGCGCCCGCCTCGGCGGCATGTCCGCACAATATATGCTGCGGTTTTCCGGAAAAGACACGCCGGTCTTGTCAAACGACGTCGTGGCGGCACTCATCCGCGAGGGGGTGGTCGATAAAACCCCCGGCTCGAAACGTGCGCTGGCCGATGTGCAGGCGGCGTTCAATAAATGGGTTGATGAGAGCGGCAGACCCTATTGCCAGGTAAGCATGACGCTGGCCCTGAGCATCGGGCCAACGCATTGACGTCTTTGCCTATATCAGGACCGGCTATTTTCGAAAACCATCTGGCGTACATTAATGGTTTCAGCGTTAAAGCCGCCTTCGCAATAGGCAAGGTAGAGACGCCAGATCCGCTGGAACCGCTCATCAAATTCCTCGGCGATTTGTCCTGCCTTAAGCGCTGCCTCGAAACGCTCGCGCCAAATCCTGAGGGTGCGGGCATAGTCTTTACCAAAAGCGAAATGGTCGAGTTCGTTGAGCCCGCGATCTGTTGAAAGCGCACGCACCCGGTCCACAGGGGGCAACATGCCACCGGGGAAAATATAGGTCTGAATAAAGTCCGCCCCGCGCCGATAAGTCTCAAACAGTTTGTCGTCAATCGAGATGAACTGAAGGCCCACGCGCCCACCGGGTTTCAACATCCGCGCGATGCTATCGAAATAACCCGGCCAATAGCTTTCGCCAACCGCTTCGAACATTTCAATCGAGGCGATATGATCAAACTCCCCCTGAACATCCCGATAATCGACGAGCTTGAACGTCACCTTGTCTGAAAGACCCGCGCGCGCGATGCGTTCCCGCGCAAAGTCAAGCTGGCGCTCCGAAAGTGTGATGCCGGTGACATTCGCCCCCCAATCGCGCGCAGCAACCTCGGCAAAACCACCCCAGCCACAGCCGATTTCCAGAATATGGTCGCCGCGCTTCACATCCATCCGCTCTAGCAAACGCGCATATTTCCGATATTGGGCAGCCTCCAAATCATCCCCTTCCGCAAACACGGCGGAGGAATATGTCATCGACGGATCAAGCCACGAGGCATAAAATTCGTTTGAAATATCATAGTGATAAGAGATGTTATCGCGCGCCTGATCACGAGAATTATCGCGCGCGCGATGCCGCAAATTTTGGAACTTCCGAACCAGTTTGTTGCCCAAAAGCATGAACTTGAGCGATTGACCGTTGCGCGCGGCCATTTCGGTGACTTTTTCCAGCTCGGGGCTATCCCATTCCCCCTCGATGTATGACTTGGAGAAGCCAAGGTTTCCCCCCGTCGCGAGCCGCCGCAGCGCGCGCCACTCATGTACGTGGAGAACCGCATGCGGGCCAACTTCTTTGCCGTAGCGCGCGCCACTAATGTGCATGTCTTTAACGGCAA
>JBCDDR010000157.1:0-6503 GCA_039180205.1 Pseudomonadota bacterium
CATCGACTCCCCGCGTTGCCAACGATCCCAGATCTCAGCGCGTTGAGCGGCAGAATAAATAATCCGACGACGATACTTCATGGCGGGCACTCCAGTTTCTTTCAAAAACTAAAGTGTTGCGACGAACCGTTGAACCCACAGCTCATCCTCGCCACATAGGTAGCATTACGCATCACTGACGTTTGCGATGCATAGCGCTCCACCGCCAACCTAAGCCGCGCCATTCGGGGCGTGTTATCTGTCATGGCTGGCATCCGCCGCCTGCCAGCGCGCGCGTAAATCGAAGAGGTGCGCGACGAGCGACGCGGCCATGAAGCTCGCGGTCCACATCCATCCCCATGAAAAGAGAACGGCGGCGAGCGCGCAGAAGATGAGCGCACCGGGCAACGCTGCGGTCAGGAAATCGGCGGGTGACAGGCCCCGCCGGTTGCGCCGAAAATAGATGAGGCTGATCACCGCGCCTTCAAGCAGAAAGACGACAAGAACCAGAAACAGGATGTCGCCACCCTCGATGAGCGCCTGAAGCCGTGCCAAGCAACCGGCCTTTACCGTTGCGGCGACACAAGCCCAAACAGATGGGCAAGATCCTTAAAGAAGATCCGTGCGTGTGCCATGTGGTCGGCCTTGACGAGCTTTTTGTTCATATAGGCTTCCCAGGTGAGCCGCTGCACATCCTTATCGGCACAGATCGAGGTGAAGCGTTCGCGCCGCTTATCATTGGCATACCAGAACTTCTGCATGATCCCGAGAATGAAGAAGACGCGCCCATGCGCTTTCATGAACTGCTTGCGGGCCCCGGCGAGTGCGCGCGCATCCCCGGTTTGAAGCGCTGCCGCGGCGGCTTCCGCCCCCATACGCCCGCACGCCATCGCGTAATATATGCCCTCGCCAGACGCAGGCGCCACCACGCCCGCCGCATCCCCGATGACGAGAATGTTTCGCCCATTATCCCACCGTTTCAGGGGCTTGAGCGGGATTGGCGCCCCTTCACATCGCGCAGTTGCCTGGCCATCGAGACCAATCTCTTTGCGCAGGCGTTGAATACTATCGCGCAGGTTAAAGCCCTTTTGCGCAGACCCCGTGCCAATACTCGTCGTGTTCCCATGCGGGAAAACCCAGCTGTAAAAATCGGGCGAGAACTTGCCATTGTAATAGATATCACACCGGTCACCGGCGAAAGCATCCCCGAGGTCTATCGGTGATTCAATGATCTCATGATACGCGAACACAAACGGAACGCGTTCGGCTTTCGGAAAGGCCTGACGGACAACTTCTGACCGCGCGCCATCGGCGCCAATCACCTGCCGGGCACAGACTGACAACTCCTGGTTATCGGCGCACTCGATTTTCAGCGAAACCGTTCCATCCTCGTTTTCCTCAAGGCTTCGGAAACGCCCTGTCATCCGATCGGCGCCAGCGGTTTCGGCCCGCTCGCGAAGCCATTCGTCGAAATGCTCGCGGTCAACCATGCCGACCATGCCGCCTTCGATGGGCATGTTGACGTGCCGATTGGAGGGCGAGATGATTGTGGCGGATTTGGCCTTCGCGACGAGCAAATGTTCGGGCACATTAAATTCACGCAGCAATTTCGGGGGGATTGCGCCGCCACAGGGTTTGATACGTCCCGCGCGGTCAATCAAGAGCACGCGCGCTCCTTGGCTTGCCAGGTCATGCGCAGCGGTTGCACCAGCCGGGCCCCCGCCAATAACGGCGGCATCATAGATGGTATCATGTTTCAAGGTAGCCATTTCATTCATACTCTCTGTTCGTTGGGTTGGCAGCATGCATGTTAAGTTTGCGAGGCCTGTCCCAAAGGTTGGCGGTCGGTACTCGTTACACAGCGTTTCATGCCGTTGTTGCGCGTGCGCTGGCCGTCGCGGTATCTCGGCGCACGGCGATATTTAGCGCGACAAATGCCGCGACCACAAAGAGCAGAGCCTCCGCGGCAAAAACGGTCATATAGGGCAAGGCCCCATCACCAATGGTCAGGCGCACCGCATCAACCAGAAACGTGCCAGCGATTTCGCCGGTTCCGGTCGCAATGGCTTGCGCCCCACCCCAGAGGCCCATCCGCATGCCTTCCTGATTGGTTGCACCGTCATTGGCGAGGGCCATCATCTTGGTGATTGCCGCGATGGCGAAAAAGCCATTTGAAAATCCAAGAAACATCACGTTCGGTTTGAGAGGCCAGACGGCACCGACGTCTCCTGCGAAAAAGAGACCGGCGAGAGCAAGCGCGGAGCCTAAGCACCCGGCAACCACGAGACGACGCAGGTCTTCACGACCGGCAAAGCGCGATAGAACGCCCGCGATGATCATACCCAGCAAAGCACCCTGGTTTTGAAGCGCGGTCAACTTGGTTGTCTCACCTGGGGTCATGTCGAAGATCAGTCCGGCAAAGGGCTCAAGGATGAGATCCTGCGCGCTGTAGGCGATCATCGAAACCAGAATGAAAATCGTGAAAAGTCGGGCGTGCGGGTCTGCCCAGGTCGTGCGCAAGGCCGTCCGAAAGTCGGGCTTGTCTTCAGACCGATTGACTGAGGAGCCTCGCTCCAGCCGAAACATGGCGAGCCCGGTGAGAACGAGCGCTACAATCACCACAGTTGTGGTCACCCAGAAAAGCCGGGCGTGGCTATAGGGCTCCAGCGCGTTCCCCACCGAAGCGGTTGTGACGATAAAACCCGCAATCATGAGGGTCCACAGGATGGTCGCGGCGGGGCCGCGCCGTTCAGGCGCAGCGGTTTTGGCGATCATTGCCATAATCGAGGTGCCGGCTGCACCGACACCGATCCCAACGAGGAGAAAACTGAAAGCGGCAAGCACGAGCCCCTCAGCCCGCATCACCTCGGTCACTGCAATTGATTTTGCGACCCCAATGGCACCAATGCCGAGGAGAAGCATGCCACCGAGGATCCAGGGCGTCCGCCGTCCACCCACGTCGGAGCCATACCCGAGCCGGGGCCGCGCGATCTGGATCGCATAATAGATGCCAAAGAGAAGACCAGGGACAACCGCGGCAAGACCAAGCTCGACCACCATCACGCGGTTCATTGTCGAGGTCATCAATACCAGGATCGACCCAAGCGATGCCTGAACGAACCCAAGCCGAACAATATTAAACCAGCTTAGGCCGTGTTGTTGTTGTGAGTGGTCTGCCAACGCTTGTGCCGTCGCTGCGTTTGATGTTTCCGCGCTGTTCATGATGCCGGTGCCATCGCAAACGCGGTCACCAGCATCCCGAGAACATAGAGGCTTGTGCCGGTTGCGTTATACCAAGGGGCCTTGCCGCAGGGATCCCGCAACAAAACGCGCATGCAATAAAACTGCACCGCGATCAATCCAACCAGCCCAAGTGCGTGAAATGGCTGATCCCAATAGACCAAAAGCCCAAGCATAACCAGCTGAGGCAGCGCCATCACCCAGCACGCGAGGCGGCAGGCGCGATCAGCCCCGAGTTGCACGGGTAGCGAGCGAAGACCAAGCTTCGTATCCCCTTCGATTGATTTGAAATCATTCAGGGTCATGATGCCATGCGCACCCACACTGTAGAGCACAACGGCAAGCAGGATTTCCGTACGGGGGACCCCGCCTGAAATAATTGTTGCGGCGGTAAACCAGGGAAGGCCCTCATAACAAATCGCGACGGCGCTGTTTCCCCACCACCCATTGGTTTTCAGTCGCAAGGGGGGCGCGCTATAAATCCAGGCGAGAATCAACGCAAATACCGTTGCAGCCAGCACGATCTGGCCAAGCAATGCCCCGACGCCTAACGAGGCGACGGTCCATACACAGGCGATCCAGAACCCTGTCCTGCCAGGAAGTCGGCCGGACGGGATTGGTCTTTCGGGCTGGTTGATTGCATCAACATGGCGATCGAACCAGTCATTCACGGCCTGACTTGTCGCGCACACCATAGGGCCCACAAGAAGCAAGCCGATGATAGTCACAAACCATTGCGTTCCAAAGCTGATGCCAGCAGATACGAGACCACAACCGAACGCCCACATCGGTGCGAACCACGTAATCGGTTTCAGGAGTTCAACGGCTGCTAGCGCGCGCACACGAAAGGACGGCGTTGCCGTCCCCGTTGCTGGAGGCGCCATTGTTACCGAAGCGTGTGTTGACGAGTCGCTCATAGTCCAATCGTATGTAACACGTACTTAACTGTCAATTAGATTAGACATATCATAGCGATTCAAATGTCGCAGACTTATGTCGCGCGAAGGCTGGGGCGCAGTCGCCAAGAGCCGAATTGCAATCATCCGATTACGGCTTGGTATCATCCATTTCGCTGACACCAAATCGGCGCATCTTAATATAGAGGCTCTGGCGCGATAGGCCGAGCATTTCCGCAGCAGAAGCGCGGTTATCGCCCGTCATTTCCAGAGCTGATTCGATACACAATCGTTCAATGATATCGGTTGTCGAGCGGACAATATCTTTCAGTGACACGCGGCCAACCAGTTCGGTCAGGCGGTTGGCGGCAGAACTTTCAATATCACTACCGATCAATGAGCCGACGGAAAGTCGGCGGGAGATATCGCGGATAAAAAATGAGAAGACGTGCCCATCGGGCCGGTCAAGCGCGACTGCAGACACTTCGACATCGAGCACCTTGCCATAACCGGAAACAAGTTGTGTGGTTAGTTGCTTGACGGTCATATCCCGCTTGAGACTGCTGGTGAGCACGCGGAAATTGATCCCCGCCCCGCCAAGCCAATCATCGAGAGCGCGGCCTACGGCATGGCCTTCATCCTGAATGTCTGCCAGGGCCAAAAAGGCCGGGTTCGCCATTAATATCTCGCCCTTGGGGCTCGTCATCACGATCCCGTCGGGTGCAGATTGAAACAGGGCGGGGAGTTGCCCTCTGCCGCCACCTTCGATGAGGTGCCCGCCGGCCTGCACATCGCTGCAGTTGATCAGGTAAAACGGGGTTTGGTCCTGGCGGAACAGGGTCGCGCGCAGTCGAAAACTCACGCCGGTTGTATCGATACTGACGGGCAACTCCGGCGATTGCGAAGTGCTTACCATTGATTTCAGATAGTCAGCGATCCGCTTTGCCGTATCCTGATCGAACAGGGATTTTATGACGGTTCCGTTGATCGATTTCTGCCTGTTGTTGAAAAGCTGGTGCGCGGCCTTATTGGCCTCGACAACCATCAGCGTCTCGGCCTCAACAACGAGAAGTGGTTCACTGACCCGATCAAATAAGAGGTGATAGCGGGTTTCTGATTGTCGAAAGCGATGATAATCGCGTTCCATTGCGAGTTGGGCTTGCACCAGCTGCTGCTGAAGCACCGCAAGCGAACGCAAATCGCGACCCAGTGCGACAACTTTTTGTGAGGCAAGCGGCACAACTTTATATTGGATGGGAATGTCTTCACCACCCGCGATCGGGTGATTGATTTCGCGCCAGTTCTGTTTGACGTTGGTCTGGTCGATGTCCGCGAGAAGATCAGTGACTTTTTGTCGGCTGTCTGGCGCGACCACATCCGCCCACTGTTTCCCTTTCCAGATCTCAAACCCGGCAATCGCAAAATCGGTCTTGCCAAGGGCGACATCAATGATTGTCCCGTCGTGCTCGAGAATGAGGGCGATGTCAGCCGCCGCAGCGACAATCATACTGACAATGTCAGCGTTCAACTCCCCCAAGCTTGCTTTGGCCGAGCGAAACGGTCTCATCGTGCACACGCCGACGCGCTGGGAACCTGAAAAGATGGGTCTTTATGGAGATAATCTTGATTGAGGTGAGCTGCATGAGGCCAAAGCAACTTGGCTACGTCATCATATCCAAACTCGTTCCGTTCACCTTCGTCATGTCTTTCGTCACATTGGAAGTGACCTGCGAGTGGGAGTTCAAAGATAAGTGCAGTTTTTTGCGTAGGCGAGGCAGAGACTGCAGGTCTCCGGTCGCCAGAAATGGGCGGACACATCACAATTTCGAAGCCTTTTGTAAGCGAAATGAAAATGTTAGCCCTCAATTTTCATCAATCAGACGCTACATGCAACACATTCACCTGTAAATATTTTTTTACATACCCCATTCCGAGCCGATGTGTCCACACTTGATCTTCAGGCATTCAATCTTGTCTGGTCGGTCTCTTCCATCTGCGCAATAATATCGAGTGCGTGATTGGCATCACGTGCGAGCTGATCTGCACCAACATCATAAACAAGGCGGGGCTGGCTTATAAATAAGCTGCCGCCAACCACAATCTTCGACTTCCGTCGTGGGTCAACGCGCCGAATCATCCTGATCGCTTCCTTCAACCAGGTTAGTCCACTATCGTTCGCGAGCGAAAATCCGATCAATCCAAACTCGGTCGCCTTTACGGTCCGCTCCAGGTCGTCAATCGACGCCGGTATCAAAAGCTCACTGGACCAGCCGTTCAACCGGAACAATTCATCGACCATACAAATCCCGAGGTGATGCTGTTCACTCTCCGGAAGGGCGAAAAGCGCTGTTTGATTCAAAGCTTTCGGACGCCCGGACAGCTTTCGCA
>JBCDDR010000158.1:0-6483 GCA_039180205.1 Pseudomonadota bacterium
CAAGCGCAAGCACAGCCTTTGGATGATCGATGCCGACAAACAAGAAATAAGAAAAACGAAGCTATTCATCCGTGTATTTATAGTCGCGGGCATGCCATCGCACCCCCTTCCCCACAAGATGGAGGCGCGCTGAGTCCACCGTCATCAGCAAAAACAACATCGCTATTGCTGGCATCGTAAGCGCCAGGGCCGCAGGTTGCCCGAAGGAGCGTATGGTTGGCAGAAAGCTTATTGTCATGAGAAAATACGTCGCAGCTCCGAGGCCAAAGAGAAGCTCCCCATCTTGAAACTCAACTGATGAGAACCGATCGTCGATCACTCCAAAAGCCATGGCCGCAAACGGCGCCACATAAAGGAGCAGCATACCAAGACCGGTACCCATAAGCCGGGTAAGTTTATAGTCCAGCTGGGAAAAAGCTGTTCGCGCGACCATGTCCCAAAGCGACCTTAACCCGGCGTATGGCCGCACCGATCGGCTATCCATACCGTGGCCAAGCCAAAGACGGCCCCCTGACTGCTTCACTCGGGCAGCAAGCGTGCAATCGTCGATTAAGGCATCGCGTATTGCGGAAAGGCCACCAATTCGAGAAAGCGCACTGGGTTTGATCAGGATCGATCCGCCCGCAGCCCCGGCAACTCGGTCATCATCGTTCGCGACGCGCTGAAACGGAAAGAGCATCTGAAAAAAATAGACGAAAGCTGGAATGATCAGCCTTTCCCATCCCTCGTCAGCAGATAAGCGCACCATTGTCGAGGTCAGATCGGATCGCTGCTGCTGCGCTTTTTCAACAAGCGCTGCGAGCACGTGCGGCGCATGAAGGATATCGGCATCGCTGAGCCAGAAATAATCAGGCAAGTTACTTTGCCTGGTGGGGTCTGCACTGGAATGCGATGCCTCTGATATGACAAACTCGATCGCCTGATGCTGTGCCCAAAGCTTACCCGACCAGCCGGATGGCAAAGGGGCACCTTTGAGTATCCTCAGGCGATTATCATATGCAGCGAGTTTGCGCGCAATATCGCCGGTGCCATCACTGCTGTTATCGTCAAGCAAGGTTATCGAATAGTCTCCCCGATACTCTTGTGCGAGGAGTGATTGGAGGACCGTTTCGATCTGGTTGGCTTCGTTTCGCGTCGGGACGATGATGGCGATTTTGGGAAGCTGATCAGCCGCACCGTTTGGCTGTCGCGGCGATGGGTACCCCAATTGTGGCGCCACCCGCCAAAAATCACCGTGAAATCCAACCAGATACACCCAAATCAGCAGGGGAATGAGACCAAGCACGATAATCATCAAAACAGAAAACATGATATTGCACCTGTAGTGACTAGCTTCGGGCCCGTCAGCCCCTATTTATCGGAAGAACGTGCGCACAATTCCGGATGCTGCAGCACGCAGCATTTCCGGCTTGCTAAGCTCAATACGTTCAGCAAGCGGGTCACGTTGTTTCAGCGCCTGCACCAGACGTTCAGCAATGACGATGATCACGTTGCTTTCCATGGCAAGCCGCCGCGAACGAAGCGCTGGTGGGAATGTTCGGGCCTCGGCCAACAGCTCATCGGTGGCCTCCAGCATCTTATCCATCGTGAGGCGAAGACCTTGGCTCGCCTTTGGCCTCGCAAGATCGGCAGTTTCGCCGCCGGCTTCGGTCAACCAATCCTGTGGAATGTAAACGCGGTCCATTTCCGCATAGTCATCGCCACAGTCCTGCAAATGGTTGATCACCTGAAGCGCATTGCAAAGCGCGTCGGCGCCTTGAAAAAGCGCTCTATCCTCTCCGTGCAGGTCTAGCAAATAGCGACCAACGGGTGCCGCCGAACGGTCACAATAGCGCATGAGGTCGTCCCAATCAGCATAGCGCGATTTGACAGCATCCTGGCGAAACGCATCAATCAGTGCATGGGGATGATCAACCGGAACATTCGTTTCGACGAGGCTATGATGAAGTGCGATCGCCTTTGAAAAGGCTGGGTCGTCGGCATAGGCCTGCCCTGCAACAGCTTCGGCCATGGCGTCCAGCCGATCAATTTTTTCCTCCGCGGATGCCTCAGGGTTATCGGCAATATCATCGATTGCCCGAGCAAACGCGTAGAATGTGGCTACGTGCGGTCGCAAATCACGCCGGATCAGAAATGATCCCACGGGGAAATTTTCGTCCTTCGCGGCCTTTCCCGAGGGCGTTTCAACTTGCCCCGTTTGGTTCGGAACAGCTGATATGCGTTGGGTTTCGGTCTCGCTCAACACAATCAAGGATCAACCGCACCGTTGGGCGTCATCTCATCTATATAAAGCGGAGCTGGTGGCGAGCCCGTATCACCGCCCGTATCAGTCTCCTCGACCTCAGGATCCTCAAACGCTTCGATATCCTCGTCCAAAAGGTCGTCGTCTAGATATTCCGGCAGGTCGGCCGAGGGCGGTGCCCCGTCGCGGATCGCGTTCGCGCGCGCCTGACGATACGCACTGCGCAGCGCCGTATAATAGTCCAGTGAACCCGAGCGAAGCCGCTTCAGATTGTCTCTATTAATTGAATACTGGTGCAGCCCATCAAAGCCCTGACGAGCGAAGCGGAGGAAACCAAAATCGCTATTGTTCAGCAGCCAGAAGAAGGGCGACGACACAGTATCAACGCCCGTCCCTATGCCATCGCGTACTGATGAAGGCCCAAAGAACGGCATCACAAGATAGGCTCCTTCCCCCACCCCCCAAACAGCAAGGGTCTGACCGAAATCCTCCTTGTGATAGGGAATGTTGATATGGCGCGCCTGATCAACGAGCCCGCCAATACCCAGGACGCTATTTACCAGAAACCGTGCCAGCGTTTTTCCGGCACGTTTGGGTTTGCCCTGCAAAATATCGTTCAGAAACGTCACCGGCTCACGCAGATTGTTGAGGAAATGGCCAAAGGCACTTCGAAGTTTTCCTGGGAAAACCCGGATGTAAACCGCATTTAGCGGGCGAAGGAGAACCTTCTCGATCGCATTATTCACCTTGAGCGTGCTTCGGTTCAGGGGTTCCAGCGGGTCATTCGCTTCGTCGTAAGCTGCGCGCGCGATGGGGTCACTCGCAGGGGGGCGCTTTGCACATCCAGCGACAGCACAAGACAAGAATATAACAAGCACAATCCAAGTCGATAGTTGCTGAGATAACCGCGATGCGGTGCGTATTCTTTTCAGCACGTTTGTGCGCCCCTTTCACTTTGGAAGATTTGTGAGGTTGGTCGCTAGTGATTACAACCTGAATATGAATGTCCTCGGGTCGTACCGGAATTAGGTCGATCCTGGCAAGACTACAAATTCTAGTGATCCGCGAATAAGACTAGTCGAAGTCCATGACATGCTTGTCGGTTTCGCCTATGTTCGCGAAGTCGAGATGCGCGGTGCCGTCATCGAGCTTGCTTTTGCGACAGAAGAAATCAGGAGAGACCCGCATGCGACATCCTTTCGGTCCAGTTTTCGGGACGAAATGCTCGCAGAATAACTTACCGATCAAACGATATGCCGCGCTTTGTATTTTGAAAATTGTGCTGTTTTTCGCTGCTCTGAGTGTATCGACAAATGTTTTCGCGCAATCCCCCGGTCCCACTCCCTCGGTCACCGTGAGAACGATCAAACTTGAAGATGTTTCACAAACGAATGAATTCGTAGGCCGGGTCGAAGCCGTTCAGTCGGTCGAACTGAGAGCGCGGGTTGATGGATTTCTTTTCGAGCAGCGGTTTGAAGAGGGGGCCGATGTTCAGGCGGATCAGTTGCTCTTTGTGATCGAACCCGATGAGTATGAGGCGCGGCGCGATGCCTCCCGCGCGCAGGTGGCGAAGGAGCTCGCCCGATATAAGGAAGCCGAACTGACATTGAAACGTCGCCAGACCCTTTTGCGTCGCGACAACACAAGCCAGGCAAGCGTTGATGAAGCCGAACAGCAGCGCGATGCCACCCGGGCCGATCTCCAGGCAGCACGCGCCAATCTCCGCCAGGCCGAACTTGAGTTGAGCTATACAAAGATCCACGCACCGATCGCCGGGCGCATCGGGCGAGCGGCTTTTACCAAAGGAAACCTTGTTGGACCCGAAAGCGGATCGCTTGCCCGGGTTAACCAGCTCAATCCCATTCGTGTTGTTTTTTCCGTTCCAGACAGACAATTGCTGCAGGCGATTTCTGAACTCAACCCAACATCGCCGGATGATTTGAACAGTCGGTTTTTACCCACCCTGGTGCTTGGCAATGGCGATATGTATCAACATCAAGGTGAGATTGAATTCGCGGACAACCAGATTGATTCACAAACGGGAACGTTGGCAGTGCGCGCATTGTTTCCCAATCCCAATAACTTGCTTTTACCCGGGCAGCTTGTGCGGGTCCGCTCGCGGCGTAAAGAAAGCGAAATGCTCCCCATTGTGCCTGTTGCTTCGATTCAGTCTGACCGAATGGGATCGTTTGTTTTGCTGATCGACGCCCAAAACCGCGTTGAAACGAGGCGGATAGGTTTGGGATCACCGGTTGAAAGCGGTGTTGCGGTCACCGAAGGATTGCAAGGTGGTGAAACCGTGATTGTACAGGGCATTCAAAAGGTCCGCACCGGACAAACCGTCAATCCTGTTCGCGCAGAAAGTCCCATGGGTGGTGGCTAAACCAAACCCTTTACGAGGTTTCTCCCGGTCCTGCCTTTCCTGCAATCAAAGTCGTCCCAAAAACAACGCCCAAGCACATGACCGCGCCATAAAGGACTGAACATGCTTGCCAAAATTTTTATCGCGCGACCACGATTTGCAGGCGTCATCTCTCTTGTTGTTATGCTTATCGGGGCTTTGGCATTATTGCGAATTCCGGTTTCAGAGTTCCCCGAAATTACACCTCCGGAGGTTTTGGTTGATACGAGCTATCCCGGCGCGAACGCGGCAACTGTCGAGGACAGTGTGGCTGCGCCGATAGAAGCCCAGGTCAACGGCGTTGATGATATGCTCTATATGAGCTCAACCAGCACAAACGATGGCCGATACCGGTTGAGTGTAACCTTCAAGGTGGGAACCAATCCAGATATTGCTCAGGTCAACGTGCAGAACCGCGTCCAGCTCGCATTTTCGAGGTTGCCGTCAGAGGTGACGCAACAGGGTGTCAATGTGCGAAAACAATCGCCAAGCCTCTTTTTGGTGGTGAACGTCTTTTCGCCTGACCGAACGTTCGACAGCCTGTTCCTCAGCAATTACACAACAATCAACATTCGCGACGCGCTCGCACGAATTGATGGCATTGGTGAAGCCTCCATCTTCGGCGCACTCGATTATGGCATGCGCGTTTGGCTTGATCCTGACCGGATGACCAACCTTGGTATCACGGTTAGCGACGTGATTGACCGGATCCGCGAACAGAATTTGCAGGCTTCTGTCGGACAGATCGGCGCGCCGCCGAGTTCAAGCGATCAGCCCGTCCAACTGAGTGTGCTTGCCAAAGGGCGGCTTCGCGATGCTGAAGAGTTTGGTCAAATCATCTTGCGAACCAACACCGATGGGGCTGTTCTGCGCCTCCGCGACGTCGCGCGCATTGAGTTAGGAGCCCAGAGCTACCGTGCCAAGGCAAAATTAAACGGTGTTCCCGGCGTCGCGATGGGGCTTTATCTCGCTCCGGGTGCCAATGCGCTCTCGGTCGCAAACGCCGTAAAAAGCGAATTGAAGCGACTTGAGCCCCGCTTTCCCGAGGATATCGAAGCGAAGATCATCTACGATACGACCGCATTTGTCCGTGCCAACATCCGCGAAGTCGCCATCACTTTATTGATTACATTCGTTCTCGTTTTCGCAGTGACCTTTTTGTTTCTGCAGGACTGGCGGCAAACGCTGGTGCCCACGGTCGCCATCCCTGTCTCGCTCATCGGAACCTTTGCCGTGCTTTTGCCCTTAGGGTTTTCGGCAAACACACAGACATTGTTCGGGCTGATCCTGGCGATTGGGATCGTGGTTGATGACGCGATTGTAGTGATTGAAAACGTCCAAAGGCTGATGGCGGATGAACAGCTCTCGCCGCGCGACGCAGCATTAAAAGCCATGCAACAGGTATCGGGCCCCATTATCGCTACCACGCTCGTTCTGCTCGCCGTATTTGTCCCTGTTGGGCTCTTACCGGGCATTACGGGAGAGCTTTACCGACAGTTCGCGGTAACGATCTCGGTCGCAGTTGTGCTTTCGAGCCTGGTTGCATTGACCCTGTCACCCGCACTCTGCGCCATTTTATTGAAACCGCCGAGTGATCGTGTGAACCCTCTGTTTCGGTTATTCAACAAGGTGCTCGACAAAGTGCGCAATGGCTATGGGCGAGCGGTTGCGGTTTTGGTTCGCCGCGCCGCCGTCAGCATAGTTCTGGTGTTGGGGTTCCTGGTTGTGACCTCTGTCATTTACAGTCGTCTCCCCACCTCATTCATTCCATCGGAGGACAAGGGCTATTTCTTCATCGACGTCCAGCTACCCGATGCCGCCTCGTTGGTGCGCACTGAAG
>JBCDDR010000159.1:0-6342 GCA_039180205.1 Pseudomonadota bacterium
AATGAGACCCCGTACGGGCATAGGTGAAGCGCGAACCCACAATCGTTCCCATCCACTTCTGTTGTTGGATGAAGATAACTGAGGTCGAATTCAAGGTAAATTTTCGCAAATACCGTTAAAATTGACTGGATTCGTATGATTTGGTGAGAAATCGCATATTTGTGATTCCACAAAAGCTCGTCTCTTTACGTCCGCGTCCACTGTCGATAAGGCTTAGGCCGATTTCTGATTCGCCACTTCTGATTACCAACTTCGATATTAAGGAGCCCGCGCCGCGATGACCCCAAACGAACGTGCCCGGCTGCAGGCCTATCTGCGCAGCAAATTCGATAACAATCGCATCTCGATTGCCCCGCGCAAGCAATCCGATGGGTCTGTCGAGGTCATGATCGCGGACGAGTTTATCGGCGTGATTTACAAGGATGAGGATGAGGGCGAAGTCTCTTACGCCTTCCATATGGCGATCATCGATATTGATTTGCCGGAAATTTAGGATCCCGACCTTGGGAAAACCAGTCCGGCAACGTCCTTGAGGGGCGATGAGGGCCTGTTTTGATTTTTTCGGGGTCGAGCGAGGGATTGCCCGCCATGCACACGTATCATAGTTATCCGTGTGATTTTGATGATGCGTAAGCGCCGCAGCAATCACAAGTCCGCGTCCTTGATGAAATTAGACAATCCTGCCGAATGTAGACAATAGGGACGAAATTTGAGGTCCAATTCGTGTCAAGACCGCTCGACACCAGCGCCAGCGACGAGAGGTTGATGGTGGCGGTCGCAGCCGGTGACCATAACGCCTATGCGCTGCTTGTTGGCCGCCATATTGCTCCCTTCGTTCGGCTGGCCGCCCGGTTTTTACCGCTCGATCTGGCAGAGGACGCCGTTCAGGATGGATTTCTGCGGATATGGGAACAGGCAGAAGGGTTTGACCCACGGCGGGCGCGGTTTCGTACATGGGCCTACCGCATCATTGTCAACCGGGCACTCGATCTTTCGCGGGCACAGGCGCGTCGGAATGCTAATCTTGGCTTGCCTCCGGGGGGCGACAATGAGGGTGATCCGTTTGCAGGCGATGAGGTCAATCAGGTTGCCGATGATGTGCCGACCGCGCTTGATCATCTGGTCGCCGATCAGGCGCTCGCACGCGCGCTCGCCCGCCTGCCTGAGCGCCAGCGTCTAGCTGTATTGCTATGTTATCATCATGGGTTTGCGATGAAGGAAGCTGCCTATATCCTGAAAGTTAAACCGAAGGCAATTGAGAGCCTGCTTGGGCGTGCGCGAGGTACGCTGAGGGGACAGCTTTCAGAATTTTTCGATCCAGATAACGATCCAGATCATGGGGGCGAAGGTATGAATCCTCCGCCTGCGTCCATCCGTGGGAAAGGCCAATCAAAATGAGCCAACGTGACCATGATCGGCTTGATGGTCTGTTCGATGACACTGCAGATCGCATGCCGTCCGGTATGACCGAAGCCCGGCTCTCCGATTTGGAGGACCGGATTCTGAAGGCGGCCGCGCATTTGCCACAGAAGAGTCTGGCGAAGCCTGCTGCTGGTCGCGGGTGGTTTCGGTCCCGCTGGGCGTGGGTTCTGGCACCTCAATTTGCGGCCGCTTTGCTTGGGCTTGTTGTCGGGTTTGTGAATGGCGCCCCTTCACTTCAAACAACGCCTGGCGACGTTGAGCCCGACGACATTGGCTATGACGTTGTTGCGGGATATGTGTTCGGGCCAGAGGTGGATGCATCGCTTTTTCCACAGATCGCTCCTGCGTCCCAGCCGCTTGTTGACACCGATCAGTTGCAGTTAAAACGAGAGCGGCCATGAGTAACACACAAAACCAGCGGGGTCGGCCAATCTGGATATGGGGCCTGCTTGCCGTCTCGCTCGGTATCAACATGTTCCTGGTGGGCCATTGGGCGGGCGGGCGCGCCGCTGATAATCGTCCATCGCGCGTCTTTGACGCCAAACGACAGGGTCCTCCGCCGCAAGACCTGGTGCGAGGGGTGCTGATGGCGTTTTCGGCCGAGCTTTCAAAAGAAGATCAGCGCGCGATTCGTCAGGCTCTGTCGTCGCGCCGCAAGGCCCTGGTGCCACAAGGGCGGTCACTTTGGGAAGCGCAAGCGAAGGTCGATGCGCTGCTGCGGGCCGAGGTGATTGATAAGGATGCGTTGCGGGTCGCGTTTCAGGATTTGCGTCAATCGACCAACGCCCTCCAAAAGCCACTCCACGAAGCGCTTATCGACGTTGCGGGGCAATTATCGCCTTCGGTTCGAAACCAACTGCTCGACAAGATCACCGCGGAACGTCGCGCGCGCCGTGCCGATCGCCGCCGCATTCGCCGCGAGGGCCGGCTGCCGCCCAACAATTGAAAAGCGCATAGAAGGCTGATCTAACGCCTTATGCATCCCGTATGAATTAACGATTGCCTAACGATGAACCGAGCTGCAATGATTTGGGTCCTTCCGGGAATGACGCGACCCAGATTTCACCTTCATATACTTACCTTTCAATCCTGACTGCTCTTTTCCGTTGATTGCGAATTCACCCTTGGAAATACCCTCCGACCTCTCAACCGATCAGCCCGCATTCATCTGGTTTCGCCACGATCTCAGGCTTGATGATCAGTATGCGGTGGCAACGGCTGCACACATTAAGGCAGGTGTGACGGGCGTTTACATATTGGATGAAGGGGGGCGCGACGACTGGAAGTTCGGTGGGGCGAGCCGCTGGTGGCTTCATCACACGCTGGAAAGGCTTGCAAAGGCGCTTTCTGAGCGCGGCAGTTCATTGGTTTTGGCGCGCGGAAATCCTCGTGACATATTTGCCAGTCTCCTGGAGGCACTTGGCCCCGTCTCAATTCTGGCCACCGCGCATGACGGGCCGTTTGATCGTAAACGCGAGGAGGACGTCGCAAGCCTTGCGAAAGAGACGGGCGGGGTATTTCATCTCGTTGGCCATAACCGCCTTTATCCTACGGGAACGATCACCACGAACGCGGGCACACCATACAAAGTGTTTACCCCCTTTTGGCGATCAATCGGTGAGCGCGGCGAAATGCCAAACCCAATTGACGCGCCCGGGTCATTTCCGGTGTCGGAGGGTTGGGCGGAGAAAGTAGCTGAATGGGAACGTGAACACGGCGATCGGCTTGGCGATTGGCAGTTATTGCCAACGGCGCCCAACTGGGCCGAAGGGTTCAATGAGCTTTGGCAGCCTGGAGAAGCAGGTGCGCGCGAGCAACTCGATAGGTTTTTGGAGCACGACGGGCCTCAGCATTATGGCGACGAGCGCGACCGCCCTGATAAATCAGCCACCAGCCAACTTTCCCCGCATTTGAGTTTCGGTGAAATCAGCCCACGGCGTGTCTGGGCGGAAACAATGGGGCGTTTCGGCAACCGGTCAGAACCCTTTTTGCGGCAGTTGGGATGGCGCGATTTCTCATGGGAGCTGGTCCGCCACAATCCTGATTTTATGGACGTCAACTGGCGCTCTGAATTCGATCATTTCGAATGGGAACAGAATGACGAGGCCCTCACCGCTTGGAAGAAAGGCAAGACCGGCTACCCGATTGTGGATGCGGGCATGCGTCAGCTGTGGCAGACCGGATGGATGCACAATCGCGTGCGGATGATTGTGGCGAGTTTTTTGATCAAGGATCTTTTGATCCATTGGCGCGAGGGTGAACTTTGGTTTTGGGACACGTTGGTGGACGCGGACCTTGGCAACAACGCTGCCGGATGGCAGTGGGTGGCAGGCTCAGGCGCCGATGCCTCGCCCTTTTTCCGTATTTTTAATCCGGTGAGCCAGGGGGAGAAATTCGACCCTGAGGGCGCTTATGTCCGCAAATTCGTGCCCGAGCTCAAGAACCTTCCCCAAAAATATATCCACGCCCCCTGGACAGCGCCGGCGCGGGTGCTTGCCGATGCCGGGGTAAAACTCGGTGCCGACTATCCAAAACCAATTGTTGACCATAAAGCGGCCCGCGAACGTGCGCTCGAAGCTTATAAATCGATCAAAGCGGCCTAGGCCTATGAATTCCCTTCCCATGAAAGTTCCCTATTGATGACTGACCCCTCCACAGCATTCCCCCTCCCGCCGCGCCAGCGTATCGCCGTTATCGGTGCCGGGATCGCAGGGCATGGTGCCGCCTGGGCGCTTGCCAAGGACCATGAGGTAACACTTTACGAGGCTGCGGATTATTTTGGGGGCCATTCCGATACGGCGGAGGTCAGCGGCGCAAATGGCCAGCCGATCAACATCGATATGGGGTTTATCGTCTACAACACCCATAACTATCCCGAGCTGACGGCACTCTTTGAAACGCTTGGCGTCGCGACCGAAGCCTCGAACATGTCTTTCGGCGTGTCGATGGATGGTGGCGGGTTTGAGTATTGCGGTTCCGGCATCAAGGGCGTGCTCGCACAGCCGCTCAACGCGCTCCGCCCCCGGTTCCTGCGGATGCTTTTCGATCTCAAACGCTTCTACCAGACCGCTGCCATTGATCTCATGGGCGCCGACCAGGAAGATGTCCCGCTCGGCGAGACTCTCAAAACGCTTGGCTACAGCGAAAGCTTTATTGATGACCACATCGTGCCCATGGCGGCGGCGATCTGGTCGGCACCTGCCTCGCAGATATTGGCGTTCCCGACCGCTAGTTTTGTTCGGTTTTTTGATAATCACAGGTTGTTTCTGTTCAAAGGTCGCCCGCAATGGCGCACGGTGACCGGCGGATCCCGCAGCTATGTCGAAGCGCTCCATCAAGACGGCCATTTTCGCGCCTTCCACTCGGCCCCGGTCGAAGCTGTCGTTCGCGAAGAAAACGGCGTTCTGGTCAAGCTGGCAACAAGCGAGGAGCGCTACGACCATGTCATCATCGCGACGCATGCCGACCAGGCGCTGAAGTTGTTGGCCACCCCCACCGCACCGGAACGGTCGCTTCTGTCGCAATTTGATTATTCAACAAACCAAACCTATCTGCACACAGACGCATCAGTGATGCCCAAACGCCGCGCGGTTTGGTCGGCTTGGAACTATGTGGAGCGCGACGCCAAGGAACGTGAAAATCCCGATGCGCCGGTGCCGGTCAGCTATTGGATGAACCGTTTGCAAAATATCTCGGGGCCAATCGACTATTTCGTGACCTTGAACCCGCAAACCCCGATTCCCGAGGATAAGGTCTTGCGGACGCGCCAGTATTCGCACCCCATTTTTGATGGCAAGGCGATACGCGCGCAACGCGACCTTGGGATGCTCGCTACAGATCCGCTGATCAGCTTTTGCGGTAGCAATTTCGGCTATGGCTTTCATGAAGATGCCTTGCGCTCCGGTCTGAACGTGGCGCGCCGGTTGGGCGCAGTTTTGCCATGGGAAGCAAGCAAGACGAAGCGCGCGGCGGCCTAACCCGTGGCACCCTCGAGCGAACACGAAAGTGCGATCTATTTCGGCCAGGTCATGCACGCGAGGCTCAAGCCGTTCGTACATCGCTTTCGGTCTCGCGTCTTTTCATTATGGCTCGATCTCGATAACCTGCCGCGACTTGAAACGACGGTGCGGGGGTTTCGTGTGGACCGTTGGGCGCCTGTCAGTTTTTGCAATCGCGACCATGGTCTGGGGGATGGCTCACCGGTGGCGCCCTGGGCACGCGGCATTTTCGCCACGCACGGCGTGGCAACGCATCGGGTGATGCTGTTTTGTTTTCCGCGCATGTGGGGCTATTGCTTCAATCCGCTGGCGATTTATTTCGCCTATGATGAGGCGGGTCGGCTCACTGGCATCCTCTATCAGGTCAGCAATACGTTTGGCGAACGCCACAGTTATGTCCTGCCCCTATCCAATGCAGCCGCGCGCAATGATCATGGTGTTCCCGCCCACACAAGTGCCAAGCAGTTTCACGTGTCGCCGTTTTTCGACCTCAACCAAACCTATGCGTTTCGTATCATGACGCCCGAGGAACGCTTTCGGCTGGTGATCACGCAAAGCGATGAGGAAGGTGACGTTACACTGGTTGCGCGGCATGCCGGACGGCGGCGGATGTTGACCAGTCGAACGCTCCGGCAGGCGCTCTTTCAATTTCCCCTCATGAGTTTCAAAGTGATCAGCGCCATTCATTGGGAGGCAGTTCGGCTAATGCTCAAAGGGGCGCGGTACCATAAAAAACCTTCGCCGCCGCGCCATGCGGTGACGCGCGTCGATGCCCTGGTCTCTTCAAGTGCGACCTAATTGCCCGATAAATCCCTATTTCAAGAATTGTCACGTTTTCGTTTTCGGTCCATACAAGAGCGGTTATGAGTGAATTACCTACGCCTTCGCGTTTGCCTGAGACTGACCTCGGTCTCCGTGCCAG
>JBCDDR010000160.1:0-6252 GCA_039180205.1 Pseudomonadota bacterium
CTCTAACTGGGTCACGCCTGCGTCGGTTAATTATCGCGGCTATGATGTGTTTGAACTGCCGCCGAACGGTCAGGGCATCGCCGCCCTGCAAATGCTCAACATCCTGGAGGGCTTCGATCTCAAAGCCATGGGTCACAATACGGCCGACTATCTGCACGTGATGACCGAGGCGAAAAAACTCGCCTTTGAAGACCGGGCGCGGTTCTATGCCGATCCGAAATTTTATGACGTACCGCTCCAAAAACTCCTTTCGAAAGATTATGCGGCCACCCAGCGGGCAAAAATTCGTATGGATAACGTTTTGAGCAAGGTCGACCATGGCGATCCCAAGCTGCTCGAAGGCGATACGATTTATATGACCGTTGCCGATAAAGACGGGATGATGGTGTCACTCATTCAGTCGAACTATCGCGGGATGGGGTCGGGCCTGGTTCCCGACGGGCTAGGCTTTATGTTTCAGGACCGCGGCGCTCAGTTTTCGCTCGATAAAGACCACCCTAACGCCTATGCGCCGGGCAAACGCCCCTTCCACACCATCATCCCTGCCTTTGTCATGAAAGATGGGAAACCAGTTTTGTCTTTCGGGCTGATGGGGGGTGCGATGCAACCGCAAGGGCATGTGCAGATTGTCGTCAACATGGTGGACTTCGGCTTGAATGTTCAGGAAGCTGGCGATGTTGCGCGCTATCATCACAAAGGCTCAACCGAACCGACATGGGTCGGCCGGATGAATGATGGCGGCACCTTGGAGATCGAAAGCGGCGTCGCCCGCGCGGTTGCGGCCGAGCTTCGCCGCAGGGGCCACCGGGTTGAGTATGTGAAAGGGCCATTTGGCGGATATCAAGCCATCTATCGCCACCCGGAAACCGGGGTCTATTGGGGCGCCAGTGAAATGCGCAAGGATGGCCAGGCGATCGGTTACTAGGTAGCAGGGTCGGGACCCTCACATTCTAAGGCAGCAAATCCATCGCGCGAAGCTATCGCCCGATGAAAAACCTCGGGACAGATAGGATGAAGAAAACACTTTTGATCGGTGCTGGTGCGCTGGTGATTTTATGGCTGGGTGCAACCGCAATCATTGGCGCAAATACAAAGTCCCAACTCGAGCAGCTGTTGGCGCAATATCAAAAGGCATTTCCCTTCGTAGAGGCTGAAATCACCGATTATGAGAAGGGGTTTTTTAGCTCAAAAGGGGCGATGGAAGTGCGCCTACCCGCCACGCTCGCTGTTCCCAGCCAGCTGAGGCAAGAGGGAGATACAATTGGCGCCGAAGAAAGTGCCGTTCAAAACGTCGCCCTGACGGTCAGGCACGGCCCGATCCTGTTTGGAGGGCTTCACCAGCTTGGATACGCGCATGTGACGCTCAAAATCACCGATTTCAATGAAGTCTTCCAAGCAAATCCGGTCTCGCAGATCTATAAGGAGGGTAAGGCGGAACTCAGCATTGGGATCAGCCGCGATCTGAAATTTCTGTATTCGCTGCCGAAGGGCTCCTTCACCAACGCAGAGAACGGCATGACAACAAGCCTGAGTTTGGTACGGATCGGTGGTGGCTTATCGAAAACCGGTATCTCAGCTTATGGAACTGCCGATACCCTGTCCGCCGCCTCGGGAAATGAGGAAACTGCCTTCTCATTCCAGAATGTTCATTTTGACTTTGATGCGTCCAGTAAGCTGATCAATGGCCTCTATAATGGTGCCGAAGACCTTCTCGACGGCAGTCAATACCGCTATGAATTCGACGCGGAGAGACTCGCCCTCGGCGATGCGAATAACCCCGCGAAACCAAATGCCGTTTTTTCAAATTTAAGGACCAGCGGCGGCGCAAAGGCGCGCCTCGGTGCCTTAATCATCAGCGACGCCGAAATCGCCTTCGATGGGTTGCGTGCCAACGCGCCGAACGGCCTTGTCGACATTCGCGCGATGCGGTTTCTGAATGAAACGAAGCTGACAGGTGACACGCTCTCGAACGCGATCACGGTTGACCTTGAGGAAAGCACGGCGCCGGATCTCACGTTTGGACCGCTCGATTTCAATGCTCAGATTACCGGCCTTGATGCACAACAAATGGCGGATGCCATCAAAGTCTTCACGGCGGGCTCCGTCGAACTCTACGCAAATGTTTTCGCAGAGTTACGAAACGGGAACCTGACGACGAGGCCCGACAGTCCCGAGGCGCTCGAACGCAATGCGGAAATGGTACAGCGGTATGCAAATACCATCACCGCAGCCTTTGAAAGCCTGCAGAACCTTGTAAACGGGGGCATGACACTCACCATCGACGACAGTCACTATCGTGATCAATTCGGTCGCGCCGACCTTGATCTTGAAGCCACCCTTGCTGAGGGGAATTATGATTTTGAGGCCAACGATCTTTCGCTCCAATTGGCAACGGGGCTGAGCGCGACCGGCACAGCACTCGCCGATGTGCCGTTTGTTCAACGGTTTTTGGCCAAACAATTGCCCGCTGCCTTTGCCGATGCCCCGGAGGAGCAGCGTTCGCAGGTGCTAAATCAGATGCTCGAAGGGGTGATTGCGCAGGGAATGACCAAGCGCGAGGGCGATCGATTGCGTTCGGACCTCGAGATTAATGACGGCGCCGTCATCGTCAACGGAAACCCGGTGATCGATCTCAAAGCGCTTGCGGCAGCTCAAGCCGCGCAGCGCCAAGCCTTGGAGGAACTTGAAGGGGCGCAGCGGGAGAATGGCAACTGACCGATGATGTCTGACCCTAAGTTATTCATAACTCGGCGGTTCGGTAATCTCACCGCGTTGTTTCAAAAGGCGTAACCTGAGCGCATTGAGCTTGATGAAGCCTTCAGCGTCGCGTTGATCATAAACCGAATCCTCTTCAAAGGTGACATGCGCCATCGAATAGAGGCTCTCGGCAGACTTACGGCCGACCACATCGACGTTGCCCTTGTAGAGCTTGACCCGCACGGTGCCAGAGACCTGTTCCTGGCTTTTATCAATGAGCGCCTGCAACATCTCGCGCTCGGGCGAAAACCAGAACCCATTGTAAATCAGCTCGGCATAGCGCGGCATAATCTCGTCTTTGAGGTGCATCGCGCCACGATCGAGCGTGATCGACTCAATCCCCCGGTGTGCGGCCAACAGCACGGTACCGCCCGGGGTTTCGTAAATGCCGCGTGATTTCATGCCGACAAAGCGGTTTTCAAGCAGGTCAATCCGCCCGATCCCGTTCGCGCCGCCCAACTCATTCAGGCGCGTGAGCAGGCTTGCCGGTGAATAATCGATCCCATCGATGGCCACGGGGTCACCCTTTTCAAATCGCACGTCTATATAGGTCGGCGTATCGGGCGCGGCCTCTGGGCTGACCGAGCGCGCGTACACATCCTCGGGCGCCTCTACCCACGGGTCCTCGAGCAGCTTGCCCTCGCTCGAGGTATGCAGGAGATTGGCATCGACCGAAAACGGTGCCTCGCCCTTTTTGTCTTTCGGAATGGAAATCTGGTGCTGTTCAGCAAAAGCGATGAGCTTTGTGCGGCTGTTGAGGTCCCACTCGCGCCAGGGCGCGATCACGCGGATCCCGGGGTTGAGCGCATAATAGCCAAGCTCAAAACGGACCTGATCATTACCCTTGCCTGTTGCCCCATGACAAACGGCGTCGGCACCAACCTGACGGGCGATCTCGATCTGGCGCTTGGCGATCAACGGGCGGGCGATCGCCGTCCCCAACAGGTAAATGCCCTCGTAAAGCGCGTTCGCCCGAAACATGGGAAACACATAATCGCTGACGAATTCCTCACGCAGGTCTTCTATGAAAATTTCTTTGACACCAAGACGTTCGGCCTTTCGCTTGGCTTCCTCAAGTTCAGCGCCCTGCCCCAAATCAGCCGTGAAGGTAACGACCTCGCACCTATATTCGGTCTCCAGCCACTTCATGATAACCGAGGTATCGAGACCGCCGGAATAGGCAAGTACGACTTTATTGACGGGGGAACGTTCCATGACTGAGGCCTTTCGAGAAAACACGCGCGCAGGCTTTTCCCTGAGCGGTAAACTCGAATGCCATAAGGGCAAATCCCTCGGCTTGCACGGGGTTTTTCGCTAAATCGTGCGCGTTGAAACGAATGTGAAGCGTGGCCTCTCGGCCTCAGCGGCTAATTCCGTCGCTTACTTTCTTTCCGGACACCATTGCCGCGCAATATTCTCATGGGCCCCACAAACCGATTGCCCGACAACACGACCTCGATCGGGGTTCGATTTTTGACAAAGACGGTATTTGCTCCGGCTCGATTTTCGAAATCATTGTTGGCAACCAGGATCTCGCCCGCCGGATTGCGATTTCGTTCAAACCCGATCGCGATAGCTGTCCCTCGGTTTTGACTTTTGCGACCTTTGAAAAGCATATTGTCTTTGATGGTTGCGCCGCCGCCGTCGGGAAGATCAATGATATAACTCGCTTCATCGGCGCCGGTATTGCCGATCTGGTTTCCAACAACTTGCGTGGTCCGTGCGCGCGACTTGATGTGGTGCCCGCGAATGTGCGTTTCAAATACGCTATCGACGACGCTCAGTTGTGCGATGCGCCCGGCATAGACCGCATGACCGATCCGACCCGCCCGGCGCCCGTTATTGGCAAAGCGGCTGTTTTTGACAATCAGAACAGCCGAGGCCTTGTTGGTGGTGAGAACCCCCATCTCATTGTTGCGGAAATGGCAGTCGCTTATGGTGAGTTGGCCACCTTCCGAGCGGATACCCGCGCCATTGCCATCGGGAACGCGAGCGCCTGAAAACGCGATCCCTGATACTTCCACCGCATCTCCGACGATAACAAAATGGGCTTTTCCGTCACAAGCCGGACCCTTAACCGTTACCGTTGGCCCCCGATGATTTGGCGGAACACTTGCGCGGATGGTGAGCCGATTTGCCCGAAACCGGGCACAGGATGCGTAGGTGCCAGGGTCGATCAAAATGACATCGCCATCGCGCGCTTGTCTCGCGGCGGCAGGCAACGTGAGGCCAGCGCCGCCCTTTGTTACCCGAAGCGTCGCAGCGTCTGCATCGGGCATTTGGGAGGCGAACGTAAACAGGAAAAGCGAACAGAAAAACGGGTAACGAAGAAGCTTGGTGAACATACCGGGGCTCATGCAGGTTACGCGGCGGGATCATCCAACCGCAATGTCAAACAAAACGCGCCGCCCCCTGATTGTCGAAACGCATCAAGCGGTGTCACGTGAATTTCATACCCGCGGCCCTCTAACTCCTCTCTAAGTTTTGCGCTCAAAAAGGCGGTGATAATGTGACGATCGAAATTGACGGCATTGACACCAAAGCCATCGGCGTCGGCCTGGGTGGCAGCGATCAGCTTATCATCGCCCACACGCGTGCGCAGGGCGGCCAACCCTTCGGCACCGAAAGCTTCCGGGATATAGATGACCTCACCACCGGTTAACGGGGCCAACGCGACGTCGAGATGGTAATAGCGCTCGGTCACCATTTCGAGCGGGACAACCTCTGCCGAAAAAACCGACCGCAGCGCATCCGCCGCCGACGCCGATGAACGCTTTGAATAGCCAAGCCAGAAAAGCTTGCGGACCGGGTCCCAAACCGCATCGCCCGCCCCTTCAAAGACAACATCGTCGGCGACATTGTGAACGTCATCAATGTGGCCGGCACTCTTTGCAGCATCAAAAAAAGCCGCGAAATGAGGCTCTTCGCCCTTGCGTTCGGCATAGCGGAAACGCGCTAACAAAGCACGGCCTTTCAAGACCGACGCACAATTCGCAGTGAACACCATATCCGGCTGGCCGGGTACGGGATCGACAGTCACGACCTCCGCACCGAGCCGCTCATATAAGTCGCGCAAGGCCTGCCACTCACGCATGGCGCGGTCATGCCAGCCTTGGGGGTCCGCATTCCAGGCTTCGGTGTCCATCCACGGGTTGATCTGGTAGCTGACCGTGAAATGGTCGGGCGGGCACATCAGCAGCCGCGGTTTCGAAGCGGGTTTCGCCATTTCACTATCTCTCAAAGGGCCGACCAGTGATGGCGCGGCAGGACATCGAGAACGCCGACCGGCGCCTTGTTTTTTCTTTAGGTGAAATTCAGCAGTCTTGCCAATGTAACTCGACATCGGCGCACAAAAAAAGACACCCACCCTAGTGGATTGACTCTAACATTTGGTACTCTGTGATAGGGGGGACCCGCATCCAAATGTTAGAGTCGGTAAATCCACTAGACACCATATTTAACCGAGTGTTTCTTTGGGCTGAAACAGATGCAGGC
>JBCDDR010000161.1:0-6210 GCA_039180205.1 Pseudomonadota bacterium
AGAACCAGGTCCTCGGCTTCTTCCTCAAGTTCATTGTCACTGTCGCGTTTGATCCGAAAAGCGCCGACGGCCATAATATCATAACCGGGGAAAAGTTGCGGCAGAAAGGCGCGCAACAATTCTTCAAGCGCAACGAACTGAATGTCATCCCCAGGTAATCGAATAAACCGATCAACCTGAGTTGGCAGGGGCACAAGGGCGTTCAGAATCTGACCATCCTGCTGACGTTGAAGCTCCAGAATCAAGGAGAATCCGAGGTTCGGCAAAAAGGGAAACGGGTGAGCGGGATCGATTGCAAGCGGGGTGAGAACAGGAAAGACATACTCAAGAAAATAGTCTTCAAGCCAATTCAGATTTGCACATGAGAGGTCCGTACAGGTGAGGACATTGATGCCTGCGGCATGCAACTCCGCGCGCAGCTCGGCCCAAAGCGTTTGTTGCGCATACATCAGCTCATCCGTTTTTTGAGAAATCGCAGAAAGCTGTTGGGCCGGGGTTAAGCCATCATCGCTCAGCGCTTCAACACCCGCCTCGACCTGACCTTTGAGCCCGGCAACGCGCACCATGAAAAACTCGTCGAGATTGCTCCCTGAAATCGAGAGAAAACGAAGCCGCTCAAGCAGCGGATACCGACGGTTTCGGCATTCTTCCAGCACCCGCATGTTAAACGCAAGCCAGCTAAGTTCGCGGTTGAAAAATCGAACTTCATCTTCCGGAACTCTAACCGAAGCCGAAGGACCTGTTTCCGCTAAGCTCCGCGACGAGAAACCATCGGCATCACTCGCGGTCGCGTCGTGATCTTCACCAGCCTCGCGCGGAAAAACATCTTCACTCGCCATCTTGCAAACCTACAATATTGACGATCGGACATTGTGCGTGCGGCCGACAGTCAAAGGTGAGCGATGCGCGGCCGTACTCAGCTTTCTATCGCACCCGATGCCGCCACACCTGAACGTTCAGATTCATATACCGAAAGCGCCTCTTTCGCTAGGGGTACGGTCAGTTTGTGACTGCGTCGCCGAAAGGCCAGTCGATACATGATCCGCACGACCTCATAGGCCGCCGCATAGGTACGCTCGGTCCGCAAAGCGAGGAAAGAAACAAGCGCTTCTTTACCATCTACCTGGAAATCACTGAGGTGTTTCAGAAGAAGAAAACGAAACAGATCTTCATCGGGTTCGCGAATGCTAACGGCATCAAGACCACGCAATCGTGAACAGAGGTCGGCAATGGGGAAAGCGATCCGCGCGGGGGCCTCGCGCGATGTGATCAACAGGGATCCGTTATGTTCGCGTTGCCAGTTCAACAGATGGAAAAGGCTCTGTGCGTCGGTTTTGTCATCAACACCGTCGAGGACAATATGCGCACCACCGAGAGCATCCCACGCGGTATCTTTCAGGTTTGAAGCTTCAACCCAGCTTGTTCGGACCGCAAGTTTTGGATCCTGCAACAGCCGTTCATGATGAACCGATGCGAGATGCGATTTCCCCGAAAGCGCTGGCCCAAAAATCGCCAGCTGGCCGTTTACCCAATGTGGCCAGGCATCAAGCCGCGCAAGCACCTGCGCGTGTGATTTGGTAACAAAAAAGTCTTCACGACCGCGCGCGGGTCGGCTGTCGAAATCCAGAGGGAGCTGTTTCGAGAATTTCACTCTGCAAGCGCCGGGTCTGCGGATGAAAGGTCAGCCTTCGAGGCGGGCGTTTCCCCGTCACTCGTTTCATCAGAAGGTTTTTCGGGGTTTCGGACCGCTTCTTCGGCACGCTTTTCCGCCTCAACCTCTTCGAGAGGACGGCCCTGATGGTAAAAGTCACTTTCCAGATACCGCTCTACCGCAAAACGACTGAGCACGGCAATGATCGCAGCAACAGGCACGGCGATTAGAATGCCAACAAAGCCCATCAGTTCGCCACCTGCAAAAACGGCGAGGAGAACCCAAACGGCATGTAATCCAACGCGTCCACCCACCAGCCTCGGCGTCAGAACCATACCCTCAATCGCTTGAACGGCAACGAAGACGGCGAACACCAGACCGAGTTGAACCGGGTCGGGGCCAAATTGGCCAAAGCCTACAATCAACGCGAGCCCCGAACCAAAGATTGGCCCCACGAAGGGAATGAAGGCGAGAATTCCCGCAAGGATACCAAGGATAAGTGCGTAATCGAGGCCGATGAGCGACCAGCCGAGCGCGTAAAGCGCACCCATAAAGATGGAAACAAGAATTTGCCCACGCACGAAACCCGCAAGCGCCAGATCAATCTCATGCAGCAAGCGATTTACCGTTTCGCGATTTTCGTACGGCACCCATGACCTCAACTTCGCGGTCATCAGATCGAAATCACGCAAGAGATAAAACGCAACAACCGGTGCGATGAGTAACAGCGACAGGAGATTAAAAAGGGCCAGACCGCCGGAAATAAATTGGCCCGCGGTTCGCCCGATCACTTGTACCAGCTTGTTCGTAACGGTCGCCAAAATGCTTGAGTTATCACCGCCACTTGCCCGGTCCATCAGATCTTGCAAGTAGGGTTTGACTTGCGCTGCGTATTTGGGAAGCACCTCAATGATACCTGCAAGTTGCGACTGGAGGAGCGGCCAGGTACCAATCATGAGCCCGATCACAAGCAGGAAAAAGCCGACAATGATGATCATCGTTGCCAGCCAGCGCGGTGCCCCGAAGGCTTCGAGTTTGTCAGCTGCCGGGTCAAGAAAATAGGCAACCGCCATACCGGCAACGAATGGAAGAAGGATTCCCCTGATGGAGATCGAAAACCACACAACCAGAAGGATCAGAGCGCCAATCCACAACGTTCGCCTCGTGATCATTGACGAACCTGATCATCGCGAGCAGGTATTTCAAACGAAGGTCTTGTTACCGCGCGATTGATTTGTTCAAGCGGATCGACAAGTCTGGGAGAGGCATCGGTAGGCTCTCCCTCGCCTATACTTTCATTGTTACTTTCAACGGAAATTGGCACCAGACGAACCAACGCTAGAGTTTCGACTTGATCAAGCGAAAACCCGACCTCTGAAAGTGCCTTCTCGAACTGCTCGCGCCCACCAAAATATGTCACGTTCACAAGCCCCTGACCAATCGCGAGGCGGCTAACCATATGGGTTTTCACAACAGGCAATGCCGTCAACGCACCAAGCCGGGCGCGCCATTCGCCAACAGAGTCAAACGGAACCAAAATATCGAGCTTTTCCTCACGACCAAACTCGATCAAAACCCCGCGTTTCCATTCTGCACTCAGCCTTTGATCAATGCGGTCGATCGCGCGAATAAAAAAAGCGCTGTCGCTTTCATCGGCGAGCTGACGTTGGTGAAACTGAATATCAAGATTTGGGACCAGGTTACGTTTGATTGTAAAATGGTAGGTTTTCAGCTGCTCGTTGGCTGTTTCAGGCCTCGTGACCGCTTTATCGGGCGCAACGGGCGGTAGATCACCGAAAACTTCCGAAGGTTCAGCTGTATCAAAAGCATCATCCGTGACCTCCCCCGGTATCGCGAGCCTCGCGTCAACGATCAAGGTATCGCTTGCGCCATAGTTGCGGGCTGCTGCCTCCAAGGACTCAGGTTCGGAAAGCCTGACAGCGCGCGCGCTGATCAAAGCGACATCCTTCATCGAAAATTCGGGCAATCGATAGGTGATCAAGGAACCACGCGGCCATTTCGAACGCCAGGCATCCGCCCAGGCATTTTCTTTTTCCCAAAGGAGATCAACACCATTGGTCGCCATGAGCGGCAAAACAAGCAAAGGACGTGTGTTGAGTTCGGCATATCGAATACCCCATTCCCCAAACAGTGACCGCACCCGCTCCGGGTAAAAACTGACATTCAGCGTGGCAAAGTACTGAAGCTGCGAAGACCGCTCATCGATCACGTCGACACCGCTTACCAATTCACGCAGATCTTTCGCCTCGAGCGGGGGAACCGTCGCGGCATTTTCTGGTGCAACGAGTTTTTCAACAAGCGCTGCAAAAGCCTGCTCAAGACCATTCGCCATTGCGATATCGCGCGCTTTCGAAGCTGATCGTGCGGTCGCCTCGACGGCGATATCACGAACTGAAAAAATACTCCGCACCCGATCACTTGCTGGCGGTCCGTTTGTAGATCCGGCGAAATTTTCAACAGTATTGTCGGTGGGCCCCGGAACCTCGACCTCAGCGGGAAAGTCGGTTTGCTGGGCGATTGCGGGCGCTGACCTCAAACCAAAAGCCAAGCTGATGGCAACCAACGACAGAACCAACACACAACATCTGTCCGCCATTCTCATTTTTGAAACCATACGAGGGCGCCTGTCATTATGATTTGGCATTACTGTTCAGAACCTTACAGAAAAACCGGATTTACGCGGAAACTATGACGGTTTTTGGAGCATTCATCGAGTGCTTTCAGTTGCCAAGTCTGGACTTGTACGGCAAGGGTAAAAGCAATCATGTATGAAAACAACGCAAACTCGAACGCGTCTGAGGCGTATTGGCAGCAGAGCTAAGATTTGTCGATGATATCAGGGGGTGTTTCGCAAATGAGCGAGGCGGACGTTCGCGGCGGCAGCGATGCCTATGCCCGCGCCGGTGTTCATATCGACCGTGGCGAGGCGCTCGTTCGGGCAATCGCCCCCCTCACCCGCTCAACCCGCCGAACGGGCGCAGACGCGGATATTGGGGGGTTTGGCGGGGTTTTTGACTTAAAGGCAGCTGGATTTTCCGACCCCCTCCTCGTCGCGGCGAATGATGGCGTTGGCACCAAACTGAAGTTGGCGATCCGTTCAGGCCGGCATGGCACCGTCGGTCAAGATTTGGTTGCGATGTGCGTGAATGACCTTGTGGTTCAAGGCGCTGAGCCACTGTTTTTCCTCGACTATTACGCTACCGGCACTCTCGATGTCGCCGAAGGAACAGCAATTGTCGAGGGCATTGCGGCCGGGTGTAAAGAAGCCAGGTGCGCGCTCATCGGTGGCGAAACCGCCGAGATGCCCGGCCTCTATGCTGAGGGCGACTATGATCTGGCTGGCTTTGCGGTAGGCGCGGTTGAACGCGATCAACTGTTAGACGGCAGCCGCGTAAAGGCCGGTGATATTTTGATCGGAATGCAGTCAAACGGTCTCCATTCAAACGGTTTTTCCCTCATTAGGAAAATCATTGACCACGCTGAGGTCTCACTCGACCAACCGCCGCCATTTCCTTCTCGCTATAAAGATTTGGCCGATGCCCTTTTGGCACCCACGCAGATTTATGTGCGGTCTTGTCTCGCGCTTCATCGGCTGAATATCGTTGCCGCATTCGCCCATATCACCGGCGGAGGGTTGCTCGAGAACATTCCCCGCGTACTTCCAGTAGGCCATGCGGCGTCTCTTGATGGTACCAGCTGGTCACCGCCACCCGTCTTTGACTGGCTCGCCTCAAAAGGCGAGGTATCACCCAATGATATGTTGCGGACCTTTAACTGCGGCATCGGGATGACCGCAATTGTCGATCCGGAGAACGTTGCCCAAGCCATCGAAACGCTCGAAAACTGTGGGGTGAAGGCATTCCCGATCGGGCGAATTGAACAGGCGATCGCATCAAAGCCTGCAGTGACCATTTCGGATCCTGGCCACCTCTTTCGACATTCTTCAAAGTCCGACGACCTCATCGTCCACTCAACCGCCGAGGTTAAAGGATGAAGTTAAGCGTCGTCGTTTTGATTTCGGGGCGCGGGAGTAACCTGAAATCGGTGCTTGAGGCGGCTCAATTGCCTGACAGCCGGTTTCAGATCGTCGGCGTTATCAGTAACGTTCCTGGCGCTGGCGGGCTTGACCACGCGAAGGCTCATGATGTCCCCGCGTTTGTGATTGACCATAAAGCGTTTTCAGATCGTGCCGCGTTTGAGGCCGCATTGGCGTCGAAGATCAATCAACTCGCCCCAGGGCTGATTTGCCTAGCGGGCTTCATGCGAATTTTAAGTGGAGACTTTGTGCGGGCATGGCGTGATCGACTGATCAATATTCACCCGTCATTACTGCCATCCTTCAAGGGATTGAACACGCACGCGAGGGTGCTGGACGCGGGCGTACGGTTCACCGGTTGCACAGTTCATTTTGTGCGACCCGAAACCGATGACGGCCCGATCATCATTCAGGCGGCGGTACCCGTTTATGCCGACGATAGTGAGGCAACGATTGCCGTACGTGTCTTGGCGGAAGAGCATCGGATTTTGCCTTTGGCACT
>JBCDDR010000162.1:0-6175 GCA_039180205.1 Pseudomonadota bacterium
AATCGAACAACTTGATCACGCGAAAGGTCCAGGACATTCCTTCGGGATATGATCCTTCACTTTATCAAACCAAACGATTGATGGTACGCGCGCGCGACGGGGCGATGGTGCCGGTATCGTTTGTCGAGCGGAAAGACCGCCAAACAGCCGGGCCCATCCACCTCTATGCCTATGGAGCCTACGGCCACGGCATGTCACCTGGTTTTTCAATCTCACGTCTGTCGTTACTCGAACGCAAGGTCGGGTTTGCGATTGCGCATATCCGCGGTGGAGATGAACTCGGCTATGGTTGGTATGAGGCCGGCAAGGGCGCCAAGCGCTGGAACACATTCAACGACTTCTTTGACGTCGCGGATGCCCTGATTGAGCAGAAGGTGACATCGCGCGGTAAGATCGCCATCTCAGGCGGCAGTGCGGGCGGCAAGTTGATGGGTGTTGCGATCAATGAGCGGCCTGAGCTTTGGGGGGCCGTGGTGGCCGATGTGCCCTTTGTGGATGTGCTTTCCACGATGCTGGACGATACCCTCCCACTCACCCCGATTGAATGGCCCGAATGGGGGAACCCGATTGAAGATGAGGGTGCCTATGATTATATCCTCTCATATTCTCCGTACGATAATGTGCGGGCGCAAAGTGTGCCCCCGATCATGATTACCGCCGGGCTTTCCGATCCACGCGTTACTTATTGGGAACCGGCAAAATGGGCCGCGCGCTTGCGTGCTATGAAAACAAATGACGCCGTTTTGGTCCTCAAAACCAATATGGAAGCAGGCCATGGCGGAAAGTCGGGCCGATATGACGCAATAGACGAGGTCGCCGAGAGCCAGGCCTTCATGCTTGTGAGCCTCGGCATCGCATAGTCAACGCCTCTGTTCCAACATTTACAAAACGGGAGATCACTATGAAATTGCAACAAATTTTCCTCCCACTCACAGTTATCCTATTTGGGGTTTCGGTGGCACTCGCCGATGACCAGCCGTCGATTGATGACCTGTTGGCGCCGCCAGAGGTGGAAGCACCTGGCGGCCCACCCCCGGAAGACCTTTGTGCCCGCGAGCCGAAATGGAATTGGGAAGAAGAACCTCTGAACCCCGGCCTGACCACAGCGGAACAATTTCGGGTGTGGGCATTTACCAAGGCAGATCGCAATCGCGGACGTGATCTTTTCTTGCTCGGCTTGATGCATGAATATGGTCAAGGATTGAGGAAAGATGAAAACGAGGCCACAAGCTTTTTCGAACAAGCAGCGAAAAAGGGGTATGCCCGCGCGCACACCCGGCTCGGAGATATTTATTGTGGTCGCGAGCTTTATTGCCTGAGCGCGCTTTCCTATCATAGCGCCGCCTTGCAAGAATCTCCCGAAGCGCATATCCGACTGAGCCGCCTATACCGTTGGGGGCTTGGCGTATTCTATGATCCAGTCGCTGCCTATCAATGGGCATTGAGCGCAAGAGAGCTCGATAAGGGAACCACGGTTTTAGAAAACTTCGGCTACGACCAATACATCAAATCGATCGAAGATCTGATCACCGATGCCGAAATCGTGGAAGGCGAGGTTCGCGCCGAACGCTGGATGAAAGGCTTTTTTCCAGCCAACGTCAGCTGCCGACAAGACGAGGAATAAGAGAGAACGGCGCGTGGGCCTTAGGGTCCTCACCTTACCTTGTCAGAACGCGCCTGATCGCGCCGGTCAATTGGGTCAGATCATCTGCGGAGATGGTGAGCGGCGGGGTTAAATAAACCACGTCCCCAAGGGGGCGGATCCAGACACCCTCCTCAACAAATGCTTGACGTAAACCCTGTAGGTTATTGATTTTCCTTAATTGAACGACACCTACGCCTGCCTTGACCCGGACATCGACAACATCATTTTCGCCACGTAAGGGGGCGAGTTCCTGCGCCATTTGACCTTCCATCGTGCGCGCAGCCCCAACCCGGTCATGGCGTTCAAACAAATCTAGCGATGCGTTAGCGGCCGCGCACCCAAGCGCATGCGCCATATAAGTCGGGCCATGCATCAACGACTTGTTCGGGTCGTCGTCCCAAAAGGCATCGAAAACCTTGGTGCGCGCGACGGCACAAGACAGCGGTGACATGCCCCCCGTAAGCGCTTTTGAAAGCGTTACGATATCGGGCAGTACCCCTGCGCCTTCGCAGGCAAACATGTCGCCGGTTCGGCCAAAGCCGACGAAAATCTCATCAAAAATCAGGAGCAGACCGAACCGATCACAAAGTCGGCGCAAGCGCACGAGCACCTTGTCATTGTGAAAGCGCATACCGCCCGCGCCCTGAACCCTCGGTTCAACAATCATCCCGGCGAGGCTTTCGAGGTTTGCTTCGATCTGTGATGCGAGTTTTGCCTCGTCGTCATCGGTCACCGGCAAATGCGAAAGGAGATGTTGAGGAAAATATCCCTTGAAATGGCCATGCATCCCTTCTTCCGGGTCACAGACCGCCATCGTCGCCGCCGTGTCTCCATGGTACCCGCCATGGAAATGGACGAAGCGCAAACGCCGTTCATCGCGGTTGAGCCAAAACTGGACGGCCATTTTCATGGCAACCTCAACGGCAACTGATCCTGATTCTGCGAAGAATACGTGATTCAGGTCCGCCGGCAGTCGCGCGGCCAGTCGCGCGGCCAGATCGCGCGCGGGCGCGTGTGTCAGTCCTCCAAACATGACATGCGCAAACTGATCGAGCTGGGCCCTGATTGCGCCCGTAAGGTGAGGATGGTTATAGCCGTGGACAGCCGTCCACCAGCTCGCAATCCCATCAATCAGTGTGCGTCCATCCTCAAGATGAATGCGAACCCCATCGGTCGCGACAACGGGGAGCGCAGGAACTGCCGTTTTCATCTGGGTATAGGGCTGCCAAAGATGATGCGCCGCAATATCGTGGGCGCCGCCCGGTTGCGGCCCCGAAAAGGGTATCGTGGTCACGCCACGCTACACCGGGTGCATGCCAAACCGCTCCAGCATGGTCTTGTCGGAGGTTTCACCCGGATTTGGCGCGGTTAAGAGCTTATCACCCGTGAAGATTGACCCCGCGCCCGCGAAAAAGGCAAGCGCTTGCAGTTCCTCACTCATCAATTCGCGTCCAGCGGAAAGCCGAACGGTGGCCCGAGGCATCATGATGCGGGCAACGGCGATGGTGCGTACAAATTCAACCGGGTCAGCAATATCACGATCACCAAGGGGTGTACCTTTGATGGGCATCAACAAATTGATCGGTACACTTTCCGGATGCTCCTCCAACGTTGCGAGCGTTACCAGCATGCCCGCGCGGTCGCGGCGGCTTTCGCCCATTCCGATGATGCCGCCAGAGCAAACATTGATCCCGGCGTCACGCACCATATTCAGCGTGTCGATACGCTCTTCATAGCGGCGTGTCGTAATGATCTCACCGTAAAATTCTTCGGATGTATCAACGTTGTGGTTATAATAATCGAGCCCGGCATCCGCAAACCGGTCGGCCTGCTCGGTCGTTAGCATGCCGAGTGTCATGCAGGTCTCGAGCCCTAACTCGCGCACGCCACGGACCATGTCGATGAGCGCATCCATATCGCGGTCTTTCGGGCGCGACCATGCCGCACCCATGCAATAGCGGCTCGCCCCGCCTGCCTTGGCGCGCTCTGCGTCAGCCAGAACAGTTTCCAGATCCATCAGCTTTGTCGCTTTGGTACCCGTAGTCTCGGCATACTTTGCAGACTGCGAGCAATAGCCACAGTCTTCTGCGCATCCACCGGTCTTGATCGAAATCAACTGCGAAAGCTGAACCGCATTCGGATCGTGGTAGGCGCGATGAACCGTTTGCGCCCGATAGAGCAAATCCATCAGCGGCAAGGCAAACAGGTCGCCCGTCTCATCGACCGTCCAATCATATCGGATATCGCTTACCGGGGATGCCGTCCCGTGGAAGGCATCAGTTGCAATTTCACCACCGGCGGGGGGAGCCTTCGGGTCTTTGAGGTCGATATCCATGGGGTGCCTAAATCTTTCCGAATGTCTGCGCTGTCTGCTATTTCGATGCCTTTGAAACGAGGCGGCGTCAACCCTCGTCGGCCTTGCGTGTGTCGAACGTTGACACACTCCAGCGGCTTCCCTAACCCACCTGACATGCCCAAGGTTCAACCCCATCCCGCCGATCGCCTGACAGCCTTCGCACAATCAAAGCTTGAAGAGCTGGCGACCAAGGATCGGTTGCGGCAATGGCCAGGCGGCGCACCAACGCCCACAACGTTTGCGTCTGAGACGTTTAAGATCGATCTTTCTCACAATGACTATCTTGGACTTTCCCGCGATCCTCGTGTGCTCGCTGCCGCCGAGAAGGCGCTCCAGACCTATGGCGCGGGTGCGACAGGTTCGAGGTTGATATCCGGGAACCATCCCGAGATCAGCGCGCTTGAAACATCGCTTGCAGCTTTTAAGCAAACCGAAGCCGCCCTCGTTTTTTCAAGTGGTTACGCAGCAAACCTAGGGACCATCCCCGCGTTGATGGATCGTGACAGCTTAATCGTCGTTGATGAGCGTGCGCATGCCTGCCTTTTTGGCGGAGCGCAGTTGGCGAAGGCGGAGGCGGTGACATTTCGCCATAACGATGTTGACGATCTAAGGGCGAAGATAGGGACGAATGCGTACCGCGATCAGCGTGTGCTGATCCTTACCGATGGCGTCTTCTCGATGGATGGCGACCTTGCGCCCCTGCCCGAACTCGCCCAGGTCGCGCGCGACTGCGGTGCCTGGTTGATGGTGGACGATGCCCACGGGCTCGGCGTTTTGGCGGAAGGCAAAGGCACGGCGGCACGCTTTGGGATGGCAGCTGAAGATATTCCCTTGCAAATGGGTACGCTGTCGAAAGCGCTTGGGTCGCAGGGCGGCTATGTTTGTGCGTCAGAGCCTGTGATCGCGTTTCTCGCCAATCGTGCACGCACATTCGTGTACTCCACAGGTCTTGCCCCCGCTTCCGCTGCGGCTGCAAACGCCGCGCTTTCGATTATTATGAATGATCGCGCCCTGACGACCCGCCCACTCAAGCTTGCCCAGCGGTTTGCGGAATCGCTCGGCCTGAACAAGCCCGAAAGTCCGATACTCCCGATTATTTATGGGAGCGAAACCCGCGCGCTTGCAGCGCAAAAAACCCTGGAAAAGTTAGGTGTTCGGGCCGTCGCAATCCGCCCGCCCACAGTCCCGGCGGGGACGTCGCGGCTGCGGCTCGCTTTTTCGGCGTCGCTTTCTGATCATGACGTCGATCAAGTGGTCAGTATTCTCAAAACCCAATCCATCCTGCCCTAAGGTGATGCCATGACCCCTCAATACAATGTGCCCGGCTTATTCATCACGTCAACGGGAACCGGGATCGGCAAGACCTTTCTGACATCCGCGCTCACGGCATATTGGCGAGACTCAGGTTCGCCAGTTCATGCACTGAAACCGGTGATCAGCGGTTTTTCGGAACGCGATGAGACCAGCGATACCCACCAACTATTGAAGGCGTTGGGCGAACCGGTCACCGCCAAAACGATCGAGGCGATTAGCCCGTGGCGGTATCGCGAACCTTTGGGCCCCACCATGGCGGCGGCGGCCGAGGGGAAAACGCTGCCCTTTGATGATCTTGTCAGCTTTTGTCAGGGGGCACTTGCAAACGGCGATTTCACGCTCATTGAAGGCGTCGGCGGGGCGTTTGTCCCCCTTGATGACGACCACCTCGTTACCGACTGGATCACCGCTCTCGGCATCCCAAACATCTTGGTGACAACCTCAACGCTCGGGACGCTTTCGCACACCATCGCAACGGTCCGCGCGATGGCGGAAGCGCAGGTTTCACCTCTGGCCGTCATCGTAAGCGAAGACCCGGCGAGTGACGTTTCATTTCACGATACAGTGGCCCACATGCGCCACTGGCTTGGTGACACGAAAATTCTCACATTGCCCTATGTTCGAAATGCAGAAGAGCTCGCGAAGGCAATTGCCCCGTTAGCGCACGAGGTCTCGGCTATCGTCAGCGCTTCATAGAACACGAAAACCAAATGTCGGTTGTGACCGACCGGAGAGATAGGTAACAGAAGGTACCGGACACATGGGTAACACTTTTGGCTTTTGCCGGAGGGTTACATGCCATGGAAGGAAAGTTCGGTGGAGGATCAGAGACTTCAGTTTGTTGCTCGGTTACTGGATGG
>JBCDDR010000163.1:0-6015 GCA_039180205.1 Pseudomonadota bacterium
ATCATTCGCGACTATTATGAGCCCAGAGACTCTGAGGCTTATCACAAAATCCTCATTACAATTTTTGCGTCTATAGACCTCTTGTCCAGTTTCCCTTTACTTGGACGCGCCGGAGCTGTTTCCGGAACGCGCGAGCTGAAGGTTCCGCGCTATGATTTTCTGGTCACTTACTCGCTTCCCGACGACGTCCATGTCGACGTAGAACGTATTCTACATACCTCGCTACAGTACCCGTTGCCGGATTAGTTTTTCTGAGGTGCGAAAGATCGCCATTGAATAGTAGCCCCAGTTAAAGGTCACCAGAATAACCCAGTTGCTTTCACCAGATTAAATGTCGATGTCATCAGTAGGTAAAGTTAGCCCGCCAGCTGATGTAATCATTACAGAAACGAGAAATTTCTGTACCGCCAGAATTTCCGATACTTTGACCATTCAAACAATTTCGGCTGCGGCGATGGCGGCAAGGTTGACGAGGTCTGACGCAGGCGCGGTCATCGACGAGATTTGCACCGATTTTTCAAGGCCGATCAAAAGCGGGCCAATCACCCGCGCATCGCCAGCTTCGCGCAAGAGTTTGGTAGAGATGTTGGCGCTGTGAAGCGCCGGCATGATCAGCACATTCGCGGGGCCGGAAAGCCGGGTGAACGGATAAAGCGCCATCATTTCGGGATCGAGCGCCACGTCGGCTGCCATTTCGCCATCATACTCGAAACTCTGTTTGGCCTGATCGAGGATCTTGACCGCATCGGCGCTCACTTTCGAGGTTGGACGACCCGGGTTTCCGAACGTTGAGTAGGAAACAAATGCAACCCGGGGTTCGTGCCCCAGAGCGCGCACCGCATCGGCGCTTTGAATCGCAATATCGGCAAGCTCTTCAGCCGTTGGTCGTTCATTCACCGTTGAGTCAGCGATGAAAAGCGTTTTGTTCCGCGCAACGATCAGCGAGAGCCCGAAAACCAGATGATCAGGCTGCGCGGCGATCACCTTGAGGATCGCACCGAGCGATTGCGCATAGTTTCGCGTGATGCCGGTGATGAGGGCGTCGGCGTAACCGAGCGCGACCATGCACGCGCCGAAGATGTTGCGGTCCTGGTTCACCATGCGCTGGCAATCGCGATAGAGAAATCCGCGGCGTTGCAGACGGTCATAGAGGAAATCGGCAAACTCGCGCGTATGCGGGCTGATCCGACTGTTGTGGATCTCGGTCTTTCCAAAATCGAGGCCGAGCCGTTTGACCCGCGATTGAACATCGCTATCGCGGCCTACGAGGACGGGCTCCCCGAGCCCTTCATTTTTGAAATGGAGCGCGGCGCGCAGGACTTTCTCCTCCTCCGCCTCAGCGAAGACAACGCGCTTGTTGAGTTTACGCAGACGTTCGTAAATATGGGTGAGAACGCCGACCGTGGGGTTCAGTCGCCCTTTGAGTTCATGCTCATAAGTTTCCATATCCACAATGGGGCGGCGCGCAACGCCGGTATCCATGGCGGCCTGCGCGACTTTTACCGGTACGGATGAGATCAGCCGCGGGTCAAATGGTGCGGGAATGATATAGCTCGGGCCAAAGCTTGGTCGCTCGCCCGAGTAGGCACTCGCCACTTCGTCGGGGACATCCTCTCGGGCCAGGTCGGCAAGCGCCTGGGCAGCGGCAATTTTCATTTCCATATTGATAGTAGTGGCGCGGACATCGAGTGCGCCACGAAAAATATAAGGAAATCCAAGGACGTTATTGACCTGGTTCGGGTAATCCGAACGTCCGGTCGCAATAATCGCATCCTCGCGAACGTCGATCACATCTTCCGGCAGGATCTCGGGATCCGGGTTCGCGCAGGCGAAGATGATCGGCTTGTCGGCCATCGCCTCGACCATGTCTTTCGTCACCGCATCTTTTACGGATAGCCCGATAAACACGTCGGCCCCTTTCATGGCCTCGACAAGCGTGCGTCGGTCGGTTTCAACCGCATGGGCGCTTTTCCACTGATTCATGCCCTTTTCGCGGCCCTGGTAAATCACCCCTTTGCTGTCACACATCATGATGTTGCCGGACGGCATACCCATGGCCTTGATCAACTCGGCACACGCGATTGAGGCCGCGCCGGCCCCGTTCATGACCACGTGCGTATCCTCGATTTTCCGCCCGGTCAGATCGATTGCATTCAGAAGCCCTGCCGCGGTGATGATCGCGGTACCATGCTGGTCGTCATGAAAGACGGGTATATCCATCTCTTCACGCAAGCGCTGTTCAATAATAAAACATTCGGGCGCCTTGATATCTTCAAGGTTTATCCCGCCAAAGCTCGCCCCCAGCAGGCGCACGCAATTGACAAATTCGTCGACGTCTTCTGTGGTGACTTCGAGATCAATCGAGTCGACATCGGCAAAGCGTTTGAAGAGAACGGCCTTCCCCTCCATCACGGGTTTCGAGGCGAGCGCCCCCAGGTTGCCGAGGCCGAGGATCGCCGTCCCATTTGAGATGACGGCGACAAGATTGCCTTTCGAGGTATAATCATAGGCAGTGGCGGGGTCGTTGGCGATCGCCCGCACCGGGACCGCAACCCCCGGCGAGTAGGCAAGTGACAGGTCGCGCTGGGTTGCCATTGGTTTCGAGGCGACGACTTCGAGCTTGCCGGGTCTGCCGCTTGAATGGAACAAAAGGGCTTCGGTATCGGAAAAATGCTGATCGCTCATAGGGTGCGTCGGCTTTCTTTGATTGGATGTGAAACAAAGCGACGGTTCGCCCGCCTTTTGCACGCGCTATCTCGAACGCGCGCAATCTTGCTTGACGATGAACCTATCGCGGGATTAGCAGAAAAGCGATGGCAAAACACGCGCAACAGGGGCGCGATCCGCGCGGCCCCTTCATGATGAGCCAAGGTAGTTCGAATTTCATGTCCGGGCAGCACGAATGACATCCAAGGCTTCGCCCGTTCAAACCCCAACACCGATGATGGCGCAATTTCTTGCGATCAAGTCAGACTATGCGGATCATCTGCTGTTCTATCGGATGGGAGACTTTTACGAGCTCTTTTTCGACGATGCGAAGCAGGCGGCGCAGGCGCTTGATATAGCGCTCACCAGCCGGGGAACGCATGAGGGCGAGCCGATACCCATGTGTGGTGTGCCGGTTCGAACCGCCGAAACCTATCTTGCGCGGCTGATCCGTGCGGGGTTCACCGTTGCCATTTGCGAACAGACAGAAGACCCGGCGGAGGCAAAGAAGCGCGGCGCGAAGTCGGTCGTCGCGCGCGGGGTTGTGCGGTTGGTGACACCTGCGACCATCAGCGAAGATGAACTCTTGGAAGGGGGACGCGCCAATTATCTTGCCGCGCTCGTTGGTCAAAAAGGCGAAGTCGGTTTGGCGGCGGTCGATATATCGACGGGAGATGTGATGACCCGCGATCTCGCCCTTTCGGAGCTTGATGGCGAACTTGCGGCGCTCGCGCCTTCAGAAATTCTCTATGCCTTTCCTGATGCGATGCGGGATGAAGCGGAAACGCGGCTCGCGCACATCGATGCGCGCAAGGGCCCGGCGACCATTGCCCCGCCGAAGGGTCCGAAGGCAGCGGAGCGCGTGGCGGGATATTATGAGGTTGCCGCGCTTGCGGCGTTTGGCAGCTTTTCCGACGTTGAGACACGCGCACTTGCCATGGCGCTCGATTATCTGGAGGTGACGCAAAAAGGCCAGATGCCAAAGCTCGCCTCGCCGCGACAGATCGCGGGTGGGGGCCTATTGAAACTCGATGCCGCGACACGGGCAAATCTTGAAATTGAGACCACCCTGAGTGGTGCCAGGCGGGGAAGCCTTATCGACACGCTGGATGAAACGGTGACCCCGGGCGGTGCGCGTTTGTTTGCAAGCTGGTTGAGCCGCCCGCTTTGCGATCTGGATGCGATCAACCGCCGACAGGCGGCGATTGCCGATGCGCAGGCCGATGATGAGCTTTTTCTGTTCGTGCGCGGCAAGCTGCGTGAGGTTCCGGATCTGGATCGCGCGCGGGCACGGCTCGACATGGGGCGGGGATCCCCCGCAGACCTTGGTAAACTCAAACTGGCGCTTGCGGCGGGTGCAGAGATTGCCGAACGCATGCGGTCGAGATTGCTGGCCGAAAGCGAGACCAAGACAAAACTCGCCCCGCCCGAAGCGAATTGGGAGCCGGTGATCTCGTTGCTCGAGGGGCACGGTGCGATTATCGACACGTTAACTCGCGCGCTTGTCGCCGAGCTTCCGCTCAAGACGAGCGACGGTGGGTTTATCCAAAAGGGCTTTGATCCGGCGCTCGACAGCCACCGCGAGCTTGCCAGCGAAGGCAAAACCATTATCACAAAGCTTGAGGCGCGCTACCGCGCGGAAACCAAGCTTGCGAACCTCAAGATTAAGCACAACAATGTGCTTGGCTACCATGTGGAAGTTCCCGCCCGCGCCGCCGATGCCTTTTTGGCGCCGCCTCTCAGTGAGACATTTCAGCATTGCCAAACGATGGCGAGCGCTGTGCGGTTTCGAACGGCTGAGCTGTCTGAACTTGCAAGTCGGATTGGCTCCGCTTCGGATCAGGCCCATGCCCGCGAGTTGGAACTTTATGGAAAGCTTGTCGCGCTGGTCCAGGGTGCCTCGGCTGAGATGATGGCCGTGGCAAAGGCGCTTGCCTTCATCGATGTTGTTTCAGCCTGCGCCCGGCTTGCCACCCGTAATCAGCATACCCGACCCAAAATCGACCAATCGTTCGCGTTTCAGATCGCCGGGGGGCGGCATCCGGTTGTTGAATCTGCGCTCAAAAAAGAGGGGGCGGCGTTCATTGCAAACGACTGTGATCTGGCGCCAGCCTATCGGTTATGGCTCCTCACCGGCCCGAATATGGCGGGGAAGAGCACCTTTCTGCGCCAGAATGCACTCATTACGATTATGGCTCAGGCGGGGCTTTGGGTGCCTGCAAAAGCAGCGCACATCGGGTTGGTGGATCAGATTTTCAGCCGTGTCGGGGCGTCGGACGACCTGGCGCGCGGACGGTCAACATTCATGGTGGAAATGGTTGAAACCGCTGCCATCCTGAACCAGGCGAGTGACCGTTCGCTTGTGATACTCGATGAGATCGGGCGCGGGACGGCAACATTCGACGGGCTCTCAATCGCGTGGGCGACGGTGGAGCACTTGCACAATGTGATCCGCTGCCGGGGTCTATTTGCCACCCATTACCATGAGCTCACAACGCTCACCGAAACGCTCGCCGCGCTGACCCCACACCAGGTGCGCGTTCGTGAATGGAAAGGTGAGCTTGTCTTTCTGCATGAGGTTTCATCGGGGAGCGCTGATCGCTCCTACGGTGTTCAAGTCGCGCGGCTTGCGGGATTGCCAGCAAAGGTGGTGGCCCGCGCACGCGGCATCCTTCAAGAGCTTGAGGCGAAACGCGATGCGACCCCGACGGCGATGCCGCTTTTTGCAGAGGTTGAAACCGCAACTTCGCCCGCAGCCACGGAAAGCGGAGCGATGACCGAAGTTATCGATGCATTACGCGAGATCCAACCCGATCAATTATCCGCGAAAGCGGCACTCGATCTGTTATATGAGTGGCAGGCGATGCTCGCCGACGAGATTGAAGGTGATAGGGACCAGGCCGCACGATGACCGAAACGGCGCAACGACGCGAAGTAATCAATCGAGGGGCTCTCGAGGCTGAACTCAGACAGATGTTGGAAGGTGCGGACGATGTCCTTGCCCGCCGAAAGCTGCTTGTTGATCGTTTGGGCCGGGCGCTTGTCCACGGACGCCGTGAAATTGACCGCCGGGCCGATGAACAGCATCGCAATGGCAAACAGCTTGCGAAATCGCAAAGTTATCTGATCGATCAGCTGTTGTTAGAGACCTCTTCCCCCCCCATCCAAACCCCTACCCGGAGGGAAGACCAGTGGGCGGCAGGAGATTATATTTTTGTGGCGAGAATATTCTTGAAAGTGACTGGACGGTTGCCGGAGGTGGCGGTTCTGCTCCCGCACTAGCAGCCCGTGTTCGCCGCCATTCCTGGG